>DASTOZ010000629.1:0-5538 GCA_035762365.1 Pyrinomonadaceae bacterium
AGACCAAAGGCGACATCGTCTTTGTATTCACCACCGACGAAGAAGCCGGAATGACCGGCGCCAAACATTACACGGCAGAGAACAAAGGCAGGGTCGATTACTACGTGGCGCTCGACGGCGGTTACGAAGGATTCACATACGCCGGCATCGGCATCAACTGGTATCGACATCACATCATTGGGCCCGGCGGACACACTCGCTCGCGAACGCCGCCGTATTCCGCTTCGTTGCCGATGGCGCGCGCGATTGCGCGTATCTACGAGTTGCAGGTGCCGACGAATCCGTCGTCAAACTTGAACATCGGCATGCTCGGCGGGTCGGAAGTGCCGAACGCGAAGGCTGCTGACGCTTGGTTCTCGCTGGATCTGCGTTCGACAAGTAATGAAGTCATCGCAGACCTGGAAAAGAAGATTGCGACGATACTCGACGAAGAAGCGAAACGCGCAGGCATGACCGTGAAGACCGACGTGATCTCGTCGTCGCCCGCGGCGGTGCTGCCCGGGAATCGTGACTCGCGGCTGGTGAAGATTGCGGAAGCCGTGCATCGCGCGATGGGCTTCAATCCGCCGATCGGGAACGCCGGCTCGAACAATTCCAGCGCCGCGTTGTTGCAGGGGATCAACTCGATCTCCACGGGCGCTGGACCATGCGCCGATGCGCACGCCGTGACTGAGAATTGCGAAATCGAGCCGCTTTATACCGGAATCAAAAAGATACTTCTGTTGGAGCTGGCTTTAGTGGGATTAGCTCAGTAACCTTCGCGGCCGAGCATCACGAAGCCGGTGCGCAGGATGATTTTCAGGTCGAGCAACAGCGACCAGTTTTCGATGTAGAACAGATCCAGCCGCACCATCTCTTCGAACGGCAGCCGGTTTCTGCCCGACACTTGCCACAGTCCCGTCAGCCCCGGTTTCATGTCGAGGCGTTTGCGATGCCACAGCTCGTACGCCTCGACTTCGTAAGGAATCGGGGGGCGTGGTCCAACGATGCTCATGTCGCCCAGCAACACGTTCCAGAGTTGCGGCACTTCGTCGATGCTGGTCTTGCGCAGAAACTTTCCGATACGAGTGATGCGTGGATCTGCGAGCAGCTTGTACGCCGGCTTCTGATCGTTTCCGAGATTCGCTTCAGCGCGGCCCGCTATGAACGCGCGCTGATACTCCCGATGCAGCTCGGAATCAGCGTCGGCGTGCATCGTGCGAAACTTGTAGAGCAGAAAAAGCCGGCCATCCATGCCGACGCGTTCCTGCGTGTAAAACACCGGGCCTCTCGAGTCCAGTTTGATCAGCAGCGCAATCAATAACCACAGCGGAAACAGCAGAGCGACAGCCAGCGCCGAGATGATTAGATCCGACGTGCGTTTCAAAATGCGCGCGCTGCTCGACAACGGCTCGCGAAAGAGACGAATCATCGGCAACACGCCAATCTGGTCGATCTCCGTCTTGCGTGGCAGACAGTTGAACAAGCTGGGCGCGATGCGAAACTCGACGCCGCGGCGACGCCCGCAACGCATCATCACTTCAAACAACGCGTCGGCGTTCACCTGGCTGTCGGCTATGATCACTTCGTTCGCGCCGGAGTCACGGATTGTTTCCGGGAGTCCTTCCAACGTGCCGACGACGGGCACGCCTTCGTAACTGTCTGTTTGATTCGCGTCGGCAGCCTGCGTGTCGACGACGCCGATCACGCGATAACCAAGCGCGGGACGCGCCAGCATCTCACGAATGAACAACGATGCTTCGTGACCGCGTCCGACGACGAGCGTCGGGATCAGGTTGATCTGCCGGCTGCGAACAAACGTCTGCACCGATCGGATGAACAGCCTAATCAAGCCGACACTCAACAAGACAAAAAAGAAGTCGGCGACAAACACGCTGCGCGCGTACGAGAACGCGCGAAACTCAAATCCGCCGCGGTACAGAAACGCGGCTGCGACAATCAGCAACGAGCCCATAGCCGTTGCTTTGAAGATGCGCATGCCGTCGTCAACTAACGAGAACTCGCCGCGCACGCGATACAGATCGCAGTAGCGAAAACTTAACAGTCGAATGCCGACGACAAACAACATCAGCGCGGCGTACGGAGCAAACGCTTCGCTCCACGCGAGACGTCCATCCGCCGCGAAGGCCGAAACTCCTTCACGCAACGTGAAAGCAAGGATGAACGAGAACGCCGCGGCGAGCGCGTCGGCGATGACGAGACTGATCTTGACGGCAGGCACGATCCAGCGCGGCGCTCGGCCGGGTACGCGGACCGATCGCGCGTCAAAGAATCGTTGTCGTCGTCGTTCAGCTCGCATCACTCGAAAATGAATCGCACGACCTCGTCGATTACTGACAACGATCGGCGTGGATTGGTCGTTTGTTTCTTTTGGACGATCAATTTATGCAAATCCGCGGTGTCTGAGATGCGCAGCAAGCGGCCTTCATTTAACAATTGCTGGTCCAGCGCCGCCCATTTGCCTGCGTAAATACTCGCAACCGGCACGCCCAACGCCGCGGCCTCGCGGTTGATCGTGCCTCCCGCGCTGATTACGAGATCGCTCGCCGCAATCAAATCTGCTCCGGGTAACGGATTCCGCGGAACGATCAACCTGCGCGACGTCGCTGCTCGTTTCGAATACGTCTCGCGTTGAGCCTCGCTTCGCGGTAACAGCACGATCCGCACCTGCTCATTCTTCAACAGCATCTCCACCGCTTCATCGAAGAGCGTGTTCTCAAACCGGTGATACAGCGCTTCGACCGCCGGCGGCCGCGTCAGGACCAGCACATTATCCGGGTTGACGCCGAGTTCACACAACCGCGCTGCAAACGCCGGATCGGGCCGAAAGTCTGCCAGGTAAACGTCTTCCTTTGTGCCCTGATAGCGGCGAACCTTTCCGACACCCGCCCCGAATCGTCGCAATTCAGTTGCGGGAAAGCTCGACGGCACGATGATCCGCGACGCCAGTCGAAACGCCAGATGGTTCGCGGGTTGATGTTCGTAATCCATCAAGGTCACGGTTTTAATTCGCAGCGAACGGGCGGCAAGGATCTGTGAATAGGAATTGTGACTGACGGCGAGATCGAAGCGCCGCGTGCGTGCCCACCTCGCGAGGTCCCAGGCACGCCCGATCAGGTTACCGGCCTTGAGCGTCACTTTGCGTCCGCCATGGCTGCCAATGACGTGCGGATTCAATCCCGCATCGCGCGCGAGCGGAATCGTTTCGGCAAACTCCCGCGCCGTGATCTCGATGTCGTGACCAGCGGCAGTGAACCTGTCAGTAAGCGCTCTGAAGAAAGGAACGTGCGGAGAGTTTGCAAGATCGATCCAAACACGCATCGCTGATCACTGCCGGATCTCGACGAGTCGTCCGCGATCGCGCAACGACATTTCGGCTGCTTCGATCATGTTCACCATGCGCAAGCCTGCGAGGCCGTCAGTTTCCGGCGTGCGGCCAGTCTCGATGCAGTCGATGAAGTGCAGCGCTTCGGTCTGCAAGGCTTCGGTGTTGTCGAGCCGCGGCGCCCACATGTCGCCCGACCGGTAACTCACGAGCATCCGGTAAACGTCTTCCGGACCAGGCGTGACGCGAATGCCCTTGTCGTAAACCTTCAGCTTCTCGCTCGGCTCGAGATCGTCGTACAGGATCATCTTCTCGCTGCCGCCGATCAGTGTGTGACGTACTTTCACAGGCGTCAGCCAGTTGGCGTGCACGTGAGCGATCTGCGAACTCTCGAAGAACAGCGTGATGTACGCGACGTTCTCCGGCTGACCTGCGATGTGACTGATTCCTGTCGTGGAGATCGACACAGGCTTCTCCGGCAGAACGTAATCGATGATCGACAGGTCGTGAATCGCGAGGTCCCAGATTACGTTGACATCGTGTTGGAAGAGACCGAGGTTCACGCGCACCGCGTCGTAATAGTAGATCTGGCCCAATTGCCCTTCAGCAATCAGCTCGCGAATCTTTCGCACTGCGTCGCTGTAAACAAACGTGTGGTCCACGAGTAGCACGAGCTTTCGCGCCGCGGCTTCGTCGACCAATCTGCGCGCCTGGTCTGACGTTGACGCAAGCGGTTTTTCGACGAGCACGTGCTTGCCTGCCTGCAACGCCTCGAGAGTGAGCTCGTAATGCGACGACACGGGTGTTGCGATTACGATCGCATCGATCTCGGGATCGTTGATCATGTCAGTCGGACGGGTGCATGTTTTGATACCGGGATACAACTTGTGCAACGGCGTCAATCGCTCCTCGCGCAGATCGCACACGCGCGTAACCGCCGAGCCCTGCGCAAGCATGAAGTTGCGCACCAAATTCGGTCCCCAGTAACCGTAACCGATAACGCCCACTCTGATCATTTGCAACTCAACACTCTTTTCTCATTGACCTCCCGCAAGTGGGAGACACATATAGACCGAACCAGGTTCTCTTTCATTTAAGCCCTGTGGAGCGATCCGCGGTTACGCACGTCGCCGATCACTCGCGCGGGAACGCCCGCGACGATCGCGAAACTCGGTACATCGTGCGTCACCACCGCGCCGGCGCCGATCAACGCGCTTTCGCCAATGGTGATGCCTGCCAGTATCGTCGCATTGCTGCCGATGCTCGCGCGTTTCTTCACGACAGTTTGAGTCACTTTCCAGTCGGCTTCCGTTTGCGGCGAGCCGTCAGCGTTCACCGCACTCGGATAAACATCATTCGTAAACATCACACCATGGCCCACAAAACACTCGTCCTCGATCGTGACACCCTCACAGATGAAACTGTGCGATGAGATTTTGCAGCGTTCGCCGATGCGCGCGTTCTTCTGTATCTCGACAAACGCACCAATCTTCGTTTCCGCGCCGATCGAACAGCCGTAGAGATTGACCAGGTCAGGCTGAAAGATGCGAACGCCGGGACCGATGATTACGTCAGATGCTACGGGCATGTTTTAAACGTTCCGGGCCTCGAGCAAACGCGCCAGCGCGTACAGCATCCAGGCCTGTGTCCAGCGCATGTAGGGTTTGCGAATCGTATAGAATCGGCGGCGTTGATAATAGAAGAAGCCTCGCTCGTCACGCAGATTCTGAATAGTCCAGCGACCGACGTTCTCAGCCATCTTTAGCGAAGTCTCGTCGAGGCTACGGCACTCGACCAGCGTAACAATCGCGCTCGCGGCGGCGTGCGCATCCGCGGGATAAGGCTTGTCATCGTAGTATTTCGGCCACCCCTCCGCAAGAAAGAAATTCGACTTCCAGTATTGATAACCGCGCTCCAGCGCCGACCGAAACTCGCCCGCGCCGGGACATGCGTCGATGATTCGCTTCAGCGAAAAGAGGATGTACGCAGTGTGAAAGTTGTCGATCCACGACTGCGTTGGTTCTGTCCCGTAGGACCAACTTCCATCGTCGCGCTGATGGTTGACGACGTACCGCGCGGCGCGCGTGGCGGTGTCGCAAAGTTCGGTTTCGCGGGTCAGTTTGCCGACGCTTGCAAGCACTTCAGCGGCCAGCAGACTGGCGTTGAAGATTTGTGTGTTGTCGTTAGGCGTGTAGCTAAAACAGATTTCGGAT
>DASTOZ010000630.1:0-3528 GCA_035762365.1 Pyrinomonadaceae bacterium
GAAACACGACAACGTCTCGCGCAGATGGGTCGCGAGAACGTCGTCGCGTTTCAAACACGCAACCCGCTGCACCGCGCGCATGAAGAACTCACGCGACGCGCCACGGAAGACGTCGACGGCGTGCTGCTGTTGCATCCCGTCGTCGGCATGACCAAACCCGGCGACATCGACTACTTCACGCGCGTACGCACTTACAAAACGCTCGCGCAAAATTACTACCAGCAGGATCGCATCCTGCTCGCACTGCTTCCGCTCGCAATGCGTCTCGCCGGACCAAGGGAGGCATTGTGGCATGCGCTGATCAGACGAAACTACGGCGCCAATCACATGATCATCGGTCGCGATCACGCGAGCCCCGGGAACGATTCGTCCGGCAAACCGTTTTATGAGCCGTACGCCGCGCAAGAGATCGTCGAACGTTACGAAGACGAGCTCGGCGTAAAGGCTTTGTCATTCGGTGAGTTTGTCTACCTGCCTGAAGAGGACCGATACGAAGACGTAAACAAGATCGCCGCGCATGCTGTTACCGCGCAGCTTTCGGGAACGCGCGTGCGCGAGTGGTTTCGCGACGGCGGCGCCGAACTGCCTGACTGGTTTGCGCGACCCGAAGTTACGGCTGCGATCGCGGAAACGTATCCGCCGCGTCACAAACAAGGCTTCTGCATTTGGTTCACCGGATTGAGTGCGGCGGGAAAATCGACGACGGCGGAGATCCTGACCGTGCTCCTTCAGGAGTTTGGACGGCAAGTGACACTGCTCGACGGCGACGTCGTTCGCAATCACCTCTCGCGCGGGCTTGGCTTCAGCAAGGAAGATCGCGATTCAAACATTCGTCGCATCGGGTTTGTCGCCGCCGAGATCGTGAAGCATCAGGGAACAGTGATCTGCGCCGCCGTCAGTCCGTATCGCGCGACGCGCAACGACGTGCGCAACATGATCGGCGCCGATCGTTTTGTTGAAGTCTTTGTGAATACGCCGCTGGAAGAATGCGAACGACGCGACGTGAAAGGCATGTATCTGAAGGCGCGACGCGGCGAACTCAAGAACTTCACCGGAATCGACGACCCCTACGAGCCACCCGTCCAACCCGAGCTCGAACTGGAAACCACCTTCAACTCAGCCGAAGATAACGCGCGGCTGATCATCTCCTACCTCGCCGACCGCGGCTTTCTCAAATAGGATTCGACTCAGCAGATTGCGAATTCTGCGGTTTCCCCTGCCGGCGCGCGAGGATGCGCGCGGCTTGAAGGTCCGCCAGTTCCTGTTTCGCGATTTTTGCGCGGAGGCGACGGTCTTCACGCTTCTCCAGCATCAGCACCGCGCCGACCGCGACGAAGATGAAGTAGAAAACCAGCAACTGCGATCGCTGCCGGTAAGCCGTGCCGACGTTTCCCTGAAACACCGCGTACGCCAGCGTGAGCATCGTCGTAAACAAAACGATCGGCGACACCTGCCGCAGTCGATGCTTCAAGGCATACCACCACCCCAACACCAGCAATGGAAACGCAGTCCACCAGATCAACATTTCCGGTAACGCGATGCTCTGTCGCGTTGAAACGAGCTGCCACGGAAACGGAGCAAACAACAGATAGACGAGACCGATCGGAATCACGGTCAACGCGCCTTCGGTTGTTCCCACGTCGACGTCTTTGCCGAATCCGGAGTCGGCGTTCCGCGCCTGGTCGATGCGGCTCATCTGGATCATTTGCAGGTTGCCGTATTTCTCAAACTGCACAGCCGCGAAGCGAATCACGCCAAACCACGTAAACGCCATGCCGATTACGCCGATCGCAACGAAGCGCTGAATAAAGCTACGCGCGTCCGCCGATTTCATCCCGATGAAGAAACTGCCGCCGACAGCCGCCGCCATCATGTAAAAGATGTAAAAGCGAAGGCTCAACAGGGCGGCCAAACACACGCCCAGCACCACGAGATAAGAAACCGTGATCTTCTCCATCAGCCGCAACGTCGCGAAAATACACAACGCCAGCGCCATGATGATCAAACCGTCTTTCAACGCCTGCGACGACCACAAAATCAGCGATGGGAAAAAAGCGACCAACAGCGCCGCGAGCTTCGACACGCGCGAGTTCTGAAAGAGAGTTTGGGAGACGTAGTAAATGACGATCGCGGTTGACGCGCCGACGGAGGCGTTAATCAATTGCACCGCGTACATGTTCGAGCCGAGCACTTCATATACGGCGGCAACGACGTAAAGCATTCCCCACGCGCCGGCCCCTGACTGGATGAAGGCGATGTAGCGACTGTTGTGGTAGTCGTCGCCGTGCCACGACTGGTTCAGCGACTCGCCAAAGAGGTGATAGGTGTTCGCGTCGCCACCGAAGAACTCCTGCATGTTCCCGAGATAGATCACCGACGCGATGACGATCCGCACCACGACCGCAAGGATGAACAGCCGCAGCAGAAACGTCTTTTCCTCGCCGCTGCGCGCCAGCGCCCAAAGCGTCGGCGCCGAAACCAGCGCGCAAAACGCCAGCGCGCCCGCAGCCTGATCGGGTATCAGATAAATAACGGCGACGCCAACAGCGAGCACCAAAGCGATGAGTAACGTGTTCATAACTGCCCTGGGTTCTTTTTGTCCATTGAACTAGCGCAAGCGCGCGACATATTCCAATCAGAGCTCGTCCGGCAGATCGCGGCGCGTTTTTCGTTCGATCAGAAACTGATCTTCACTGCTCAAATCCTTGATGGTTTTGGCCGGGACGCCGGCGACCAGTTTACCCTCTTCTTCCAGTCTCGCGGTAATCACCGACCCGATGCCGACGATACATCTCGCGGGAATGGCGCTGCCGGGCGCCATCCTGATCTCGGAACCGATGTAAACCATCGGCCCGATCGTGATCGGCATCGTCCTTTGGCGATTGTGCGTCCACAACGACGAGTTGCGCCCGCCAAGTATGACCCGCCTCCCAATCTCCACGCGATCCGTGAAGTCGATTTTGTGCCCCGTGGTGACGATACTGCCATCGCCGAGGATCAGCGTCGGATCGATGGGGTTTACTACTTCCGGATCCGGAATCGAGTTGATTTCATTCAGCCGAATAATTTCGGAATACCGTCCCAGACTGACGAGATCGCCGCCGCGAATGATATTCAAATGACCGATGCGCACGTGGTCCTTGATCACCAGCTTCTGCACGCGCGTGACGACGTTGAGATGTCCGATCGAGACGTCGTCGTCAATCTCACACTCCCGCGCGTCGATGATGCTCAACCCAATGCGAACACGTTTGCCGATGCGGTAACCAAAGAACCAACGATAGAAAGCACGCTTCAGAAACGAAGGCAGGAACGCGAACACAGCCAGTACGACTAAACGCGATCTGCTTGTTCTCTGCATGCTTAACTGTTACTGACCACGAATCACGGATTTGAAAACCTCGTACACCCTGGGCGCCTGACTGATTGCTGAATACTTCTGTTCGACCGTTGCGCGACCCGCCTGCCCGAGCCGTCGCCGGAGCTCGGCCGATCGCAGAAGGCGACTCAGTTTATCGACCCACTCGT
>DASTOZ010000631.1:0-9454 GCA_035762365.1 Pyrinomonadaceae bacterium
AAACTCCGATCCATTAACTGTAACGTTTAGCGGACTATAAGAGTGAAAGCCCATTATGTCAAAGAAATTTAGCAGCGGCCTGGCCCTGCTCACGCTGGTCTGTTTTGTCACGGGCAGTCTTTTGACGGCTGTGTCGGGCCAGACGAGCACGTCCCGAGCGGCCCAAAACGCTGCAATTGTCTCGACTGCCGACGCGGTCCTTAAAGAAACAAGCGAAATTCGAGAGCTTTCGATATTGCGGGCCGTGAAGAGCGGCGCCCAGTCGCGGACTGAGATAGAGCGGATGATCATCAAGAACCTCGACACGGACACGACGCCCCAGGAGATGCACGCCAGCGAGGTGCTGCTCAAGTCGTTTGGACTGGCGCCGCCCGAGTTCGCGTACCGGTCGTTTCTGATTAAGCTGCTTACCGAGCAGGTGGCCGGGTACTACGATCCGAAGGCCCAGCAGTTTTACCTCGCCGACTGGATCGAGATCGACGGGCAGAAGCCCGTGATGGCCCACGAACTGACCCACGCGCTTCAGGACCAACACTTCAATCTCAAGCGTTTTGAGAAGTGGCAGAAGGGCGACGCCGACGCAGAGCTCGCCGCGCACGCGCTGATCGAAGGCGACGCGACCCTGGCAATGACGCAGTATCTCGAGAAGCACCCGATGATCGCCCTCGCGTTCCTCCGCAGCTCGCAAGAGCTTTCGGCGGAACAGTTCAAGCAGGCGCCGCGTGCGCTGCGTGAGTCGCTGTTGTTTCCGTACCAGGAAGGATCGCGCTGGGCCGCGCAGATTTATGAACGCGGTGGTTGGGCCATGGTGTCGAAAGCGTTCGCCAGATTGCCGCAATCGACCGAGCAGATTCTGCACGCCGACAAGTATTTCGCGTACGAAGCTCCGGTAAGACTCACGTTGCCGAACTTCACGCCTGCACTTGGACCAGGTTGGAAACGCATCGATAATGACGTCAACGGCGAGTGGGGATATTACCTCGCGCTCGATGAGTATTTGAACGACCTGACGGAGTCGAAACGCGCGGCGGCAGGATGGCATGGCGATCGGTTTGCGATCTACGAAGGACCACGCCCAGCGGATGTTTTTCTCGCACAGTTTACGGCGTGGGATACGACCGCTGACGCCACCGAATTCTTCGACGCTTACTGGCAGCGCACGATGAAGCGCTTTCCGGATGCGACGTCGACACCAGCTACTGTCTTGAACAACGGCGATCGGCGACAGGAATGGAAAGACTCGCGAGGGCGTGGTGTGATGGAGATGCGAGGGTCGCGCGTCGCGATCGTCGAGGGCATACCCGCAAACGCGAATCTGAACAAGCTGCTGAAAACGATCTGGCAACAACCACGACCCCAAACCATTAAATCGTCGCGTAAATCATGAAGATCGCAAACGTCGAAACCCGGAAACGCCTGCGCCAGCTCACCGACGAGCTCAAGGAACTCGAGTCGCGACTTCGTCTCGGCGGCGGGCCCGACAAGATCGAGCGCCAGCATCAGCAGGGAAAGCTCACCGCGCGCGAACGCATCTCGCTTCTGCTCGATCGGGATTCGTACCACCAGGAGATTGGGCTGCTCGTCGCTTACGACCAGTACGAAGGCGGCGCTCCGGGCGCTGGTGTCGTGACTGTGGTTGGACGCGTCGAGGGCAGGGAAGTCGTGGTGGTTGCTAACGACGCGACGGTCAAAGCCGGATCGTGGTGGCCGGAAACGATCAAGAAAATACTGCGCGCGCAGGAGATCGCGATGAGATCGCGCGTGCCGATCATCTATCTCGTAGATTCGGCAGGCGTGAATCTTCCGTATCAGGGCGGCGTGTTTCCGGGTCAATATGGCGCGGCGCGCATCTTCTACTACAACTCGATCATGCGTCGCTATCTGAAAGTGCCGCAGATCGCGGCCGTGATGGGACCATGCATCGCCGGCGGTGCTTACCTGCCCGCGTTGTCTGACATCATCATCATGGTCGAGGGAACGTCGTTCATGGGACTTGGCGGCGCGAACCTCGTGAAAGGAGCAACGGGCCAGACCATCGACAACGAAACGCTTGGAGGCGCTCGCACCCACAACGAGCTTTCCGGCGTTGCCCATTATCGAGTTGCGGACGATCAGACTTGCATCGCGAAGATCCGCGAGTTCGTTTCCGAACTACCTGCGTCTGATTCGGCCGGCACGATCGAAGCGCGAGGTGAGCCGCTGCGTCCAATCGAAGAGTTGTACGACATCATTCCCGAGGATCACCGGCAACCGTACGACGTTCGCAAGCTGCTCGAGTGTCTACTCGACGATGGTCATCTTGACGAGTTTCAGGCTGACTACGCGAAGGAGATGATCACGGGTCACGCTCGCATTCGCGGTATTCAGGTTGGCGTGATCGCGAACCATCGCGGAATGGTGCGCGCACCCGGTGGCAAGCCGCCGCGGTTCGGTGGGATCATTTACACGGAGTCGGCGGAGAAGGTTGCGTATTTCATTGAGACGTGTAATCGACATCAAACGCCGCTGTTGTTTGTCCAGGATGTGTCCGGGTTCATGGTTGGACCAGAGGCTGAACACTCGGGCATCATTCGTGCCGGCGCGCGGTTTGTCGAAGCGATGGCGACTGCGGTCGTGCCGAAGATTGTTTTGACTGTGAACCACGCATCGGGCGCCGGTTATTACGCCATGGCTGGACAGGGTTTCGATCCTGACTTCATCTTCAGTTGGCCCACCGGAAGAATGGGTGTGATGGAAGGCGACTCGGCGGTCCAGGCTGTGTTCGGCAGTCAGTTGGAGAAGTTGAAGAAGAATGGTGAGTCGCCGGACGCGGCGCTGAATGCCGAAATGGACAAGGTCCGCGAGACGTACGACATGGAGCTCGATGCGAAGTACGCGGCGGCGCGCGGGTTTGTCGACGCGGTGATCGCGCCTGAGAACACGCGCCTGGCGTTGGAGCTCGCGTTGCGAACGAGTCAGCATTACGGCGGCCCTCACGTCGGCCAGTTTATCCTGCCACAAACCGTTTGATAGTCACACCGGTCCTTCACTACTGGTGCAGTTTGGAAAATGTGCTCACGCAAAGGCGCAAAGACGCAAAGTTAAGGAAAAAACGTTTCGAGTTCATTGTATTTCTCTTGCCGCCTTTGCGCCTTTGCGTGAGGTCCCCAGCAAACTGAACCATTACCGATCCTTCGGGGTTGTGATTTGGATCTGTGAGTGGTACAAACTTAATCGTTCCCGCCTGCTTGTGATTAAACCCCCTGAGAATTGATTTCCGGTGCGATCTACGCAGATCGCGCCGCAACGAACATGGGAGGAAAAGTTCATGAGCACAAGAGTCTTAGGTTCACTGCTGCTTTTGATAGCTTTATTGCTTTCGTTGAGTGCGGGCGACCTCGTCGCGCAGGACCCGCAACCGCAACAAACCACGCCAGCGGCGCAACCCACAGCACCCGACCTTTCAGGAACGTACACCGGTACTTTCAACTGTGACGCAGTAGGTCTGACTGGCGAAACGACGCTTACGATTACGGGAAACCAGTTCACAACCGCTGACGGGAAAACTGGCCGCATCGTCACTTCGAAGAGCGGCGGTTATACAGCCGTTGCGCTGCAAGTTGGCGAAGCGACTGGAGCCACGCCGCCGCAGATTGTTTCGATGCGCGCGCGTAAGAGCGGAAACCGTCTGATCCTGACGGCAGCGCCAGGCACCACGATGAAATGCTCGTTCACGCCGGGATCTATGGCACGTGGACGACGTGGACAAAAAACTCCAGCGGCAGCAGGAACGCAAGTAGCTGCACCGCCGACTGAGCCAGTGCCGACGACGACACCGACCACCCCGCCGACAGAACCAATGCCGGCACAAACTCCGTCGCCGAGCCCGACTCCGTCGCCGGAACCGAACCCGAGTCCCGAACCCAACCCGACTCCGATGCCGAGTCCCAGTCCGCAACCGAACCCGAGTCCAGAACCGAACCCGAGTCCAATGCCAAGTCCGAGCGCGAGTCCGACTGCGAGTCCGACCCCGAGTCCGACTCCGAGTCCGGCGCCGCGTGGATAGAAGAAAGGAGACCATTTGCTTCTTGTGTGGTGGTGATTGTTTAATCACCACCAACCGATGAAAGAAAAAATACGAATCGCAGCAGGACAAGGCTTTTGGGGAGACCTTCCTGACGCTCCCGTGCGTCAGGTCGAAGGTGGTCCAATCGATTACCTCATGCTCGACTATCTGGCGGAAGTCACGATGTCGATCATGCAGAAGCAAAAGGCGCGCGATCCGAATGCCGGATACGCGCGCGATTTCGTGCCGTTAATGCGACGCATTCTCCCGACGTGCGTCGAACGCGGCATCAAGGTGACGGCGAACGCGGGCGGCGTGAACGTCCGCGGCTGCGCCAGCGCGGTGATCGACGTCGCGCGCGAGCTCGGCTTGGCTGGCAAGCTCCGCATCGGAATCGTCACGGGCGACGACATCATGCCGCGACTCGACGAGCTGCTTTCGCGCGGCATCGAGTTGCGCAACATGGACACGGGCGAGCCGCTGTCGACCGTCCGCGATCGCATTCAAAGCGCCAACGCGTATCTCGGCGCGTGGCCCATCGTCGAAGCGCTAAAGACCGGCGCGCAGATCGTGATCACCGGACGCGCGACCGACACCGGCCTCACGCTTGCTCCAATGATTCATGAGTTTGGTTGGGCCGCGAACGATTGGGACCGGCTTTCCGCAGGCACGATCGCGGGTCACATTATCGAATGCGGCGCGCAGGCGTCGGGTGGGAACTGTCAGTTTGAGTGGCGCAGTATTCCGAATCTTGCCGATGTTGGTTTTCCGATCGTGGAGGCGTCGCCCGACGGGACGTTCGTCGTGACCAAGCACGAACGCACTGGCGGCTGGGTAGTGATTCCTGGCATCAAGGAACAACTGGTTTATGAGATGGGCGATCCGCGTGAGTACATCACACCGGATTGCGTCGCGGATTTCACGACGATACATCTCGAATACGAGGGCCGCGATCGGGTGCGAGTGTTCGGGATCGAAGGCCGGCCGGCGACAGAGTTCTTGAAAGTGTCAATCAGTTATTCAGCCGGGTTTAAAGCGGTGGGCACGCTGGTCTACTCCTGGCCCGATGCCTACGACAAGGCGCAGGCGGCGGATCGTATACTGCGCACTCGTCTGGATCGACTGGGTCTCAAGTTCGATCAGGTTCTGACGGAGTTTGTCGGGGTGAGCGCGACGCATGGTCCACTGGCAGGGCCGCCGCATAGTGACGCGCCCGAAGTGCAACTGCGTGTCGGTGTACGCGGGCAGGACCGCGGCGCGATCGAGCGGTTTACAAAAGAGATCGCTCCTTTGATTCTGACCGGACCACCGGCGGTGACCGGTTTCGCCGGCGGGCGACCGAAGGTCGAAGAGATCGTCGCCTACTGGCCTGCCCTGATTCCCAAGGAAGAGATAACGCCATCGGTCGAGGTGCTCGACGCGTGAAAGTACAACTCGTAAAGCTAGCCCATGCACGTTCAGGCGACAAGGGCGACACTGCAAATATCGGATTGATCGCGTTCAGCGACGATATTTATCCGGTGCTGGTCCGCGAAGTGACAGCCGAACGCGTCAAACGACATTTCAAAGGCGTTTGCCACGGCGAGGTCGAAAGGTTTGAGCTGCCGAACCTGGGTGCGTTGAATTTCCTGCTGCACGAGAGTCTCGGCGGTGGCGGTACGCTGTCGTTAATGACCGATGCGCAGGGAAAGACGTTTTCGACGGCGCTGCTGCGAATGGAGATCGAGGTCCCGGACGAATTGATTCCATGATTCTTTACGCAGTCGAAAACGCTGTCGCCCGGATTACGCTCAATCGGCCGGAGAAGAGAAATGCTCTGAACGACGCGCTGATCGCGGAGATCAAGCGTGGGCTCGCGCAAGCTGCTGCCGACGAGAATGTCAGGGTGGTTGTGATCTCCGGCGCGGGTAAGGATTTCTGTTCCGGCGCCGATCTCTCGGCGCTGCAGAAGATCGCACAAGCCTCGGTCAGTGACAACGCGGAGGATGCGCGAGCGTTACTCGATCTATTCATCCAGATTCGTCAAATCCGTGTTCCGGTTATTGCGGCGGTAAAAGGCCGAGCACTCGCGGGAGGTTGCGGGCTGGCGACCGCTTGCGATCTGGTGCTCGCGTCGGAGACGGCACGATTCGGCTATCCGGAAGTAAAGATCGGATTTGTACCGGCAATGGTTTTGGCGATACTTCGTCGCAACGTCTCGGAAAAGCGTGCTTTCGAGTTGATCACGCGCGGCGAGGAGATCGGCGCCGGCTACGCAAAAGAGATCGGGCTCGTCAATCAGGTTTTCAGTGATGAAACGTTCGACGCGGATGTGAACGCGTATGTCAAGCGGTTCACTGAAGTGAGCGCGACTGCCGTCGCACTAACAAAGGGCCTGCTATATCAAGTCGACGGGCTTGCGTTTCTGGAAGCGCTGGAAACTGGCGCTGATGTGAATGTAATTGCTCGGATGACGGAAGATTGCCAGCAGGGCATCTCGCGTTTCCTGAAGAAGTAGAACAGGAAGTTACTCGCGCGGCTTCACATTCTCGCGCAAAAATTTCACGATATCTTCGGTGTTAGTCCCTGGCAGGAAAACTTCAGCCACGCCCTGTTGCTTCAGTTTCGGCAGATCTTCCTGCGGCACGATCCCGCCGACCAGCACCAGACAATCGTTCATCCCCTGCTCGCGCAGCAACTGAACGATCCGCGGACAAAGCGTGTTGTGTGCACCGCTGAGGATCGACACGCCAACAGCGTCGACGTCTTCCTGAAGCGCTGCCGCGGCGATCATCTCCGGCGTCTGACGGAGGCCTGTGTAAATCACTTCCATGCCCGCGTCGCGCAACGCTCGCGCGATTACTTTCGCGCCGCGGTCATGACCATCAAGCCCGGGTTTTGCGACCAGAACACGAATTTTTCGGTTGGACATAATCAGAACGCCGGCTCTTCGTAGATTCCGTAGACGTCGCGAAGCGCGGAACAGATCTCACCGAGGGTAGCGTAGGCGCGCACGGCTTCGATCGTCGCCGGCATGGTGTTCTCATGTCTTTGCGCCGCCAGTCTCAGGTTGTCGAGCGCTTTCGCAACAGCGGCCGCATCGCGCTTCGAACGAGTCGCCTCGAGTCGTTCCACCTGGTGTGTTCTAACGGACTCGTCGATCACCAGAATCGGCACCTCGGAAGGCTCGTCGGTCATTGCATATTTATTGACGCCGACGATTACCTGTTCGCCGCGTTCGACGGCCTTCTGATACTGGTACGCCGAATCCTGAATCTCGCGTTGCGGAAAACCTCTTTCGATCGCCGCTACCATGCCGCCCATGGCGTCGATCTTACGGAAGTAGTCGAGTGCCTCGTCCTCCATCTTTTGCGTGAGCGCTTCGAGGTAATAAGAACCGCCGAGCGGGTCGATCGTGTTCACGACGCCAGTCTCTTCGGCGATGATCTGCTGCGTGCGCAGAGCAATCAGCGCGGCACGATCGGTCGGGAGCGCAAGTGCTTCGTCGTAGGCGTCTGTGTGCAGGCTCTGCGTGCCGCCGAGAACGCCCGCCAGCGCCTGAATCGCCACGCGGACAATGTTGTTCAGCGGTTGTTGGACCGTCAACGAAACTCCCGCCGTTTGGGTGTGGAAACGAAGCTGCAACGTGCGCTCGTTGGAACTGCCAAACCGCTCCTTCATTTCGCGGGCCCAAATCCGGCGCGCTGCTCGGTATTTCGCGATCTCTTCGAAGAAATCGTTGTGGGCGTTGAAGAAGAAAGAAATGCGCGGGACAAAACGGTCGAGGTCCAGGCCCGCGTCGACGCCCCAGGCGACGTACTCGATACCGTCGCGCAACGTGAACGCCAGTTCCTGTGCGGCGGTCGCGCCGGCTTCGCGGATGTGATAACCGCTCACGGAGATCGGGTTGTAACGCGGCACGTGCTCCGTGCAGAACTCAAACGTGTCGACCACCAGCTTCATCGCGGGCTTGATCGGGTAGATCCATTCTTTCTGTGCGATGTACTCCTTGAGAATGTCGTTCTGAAGCGTGCCGGAGATCCTGGACCAGCCAGCGCCCTGCTTTTCCGCAACGACCAGGTACATCGCCAGCAATACCGACGCCGGCGCGTTGATGGTCTGCGACACCGTCACTTGCTCGAGCGGAATGCCGTCGAAGAGCACTTCCATGTCAGCCAGTGACGAAATAGCAACGCCGCACTTTCCGACTTCGCCTTCGGATAGCGGCGAGTCGGCATCGTAGCCCATCAATGTCGGCAGGTCGTAAGCGACCGACAGACCGGTCTGGCCTTGTTCGAGGAGATACTTGAAGCGAGCGTTAGTTTCTTCCGGCGTGCTGAACCCGGCGAACTGGCGCATCGTCCAGAGTTTGCCGCGATAGCCGGTCGGGTGAATGCCGCGCGTGTAGGGAAACTCACCGGGAAACGAGATGTCGCGAGAGAAGTCGATGTGTTCGACGTCGAGCGGCGTGTACAGCCGATCGACTTCTTTCAGTGAAACTGTTTGGAAGCTCTTCTTGCGTTCCGGCCGTTTCGCGAGTGTCGGATCGAGCGTTTCCTTTTCCCACCGCTCCTTCTCGACCTCGACGGGTGAGGAGCTTTCCTTTGTTTCCGGCATTCTACCTCTCAAAGTTATCTGAAATTACTTGCTGCCGTGATATTAGTAATTTTCAACAGAGGGTGCAAAAGTTCTTGAGGTCGAGCGAGGAGGAGTTCGCGTGAGGCGTTTCATCGAACGACGTTTGAATCAAGGCTATATCCGCAAGATCGCTGTTCTCGTACTAACAGTTTTCATCGTCGTTCTTACGGTTTCGTTTGCTACAGCGAAAGGTGGCCGCACTGTCTTTGGGCCGTTCCTCGGGGCTGACTTCGGCGCCTTTTACGTGGCCGGGCAGATCTATAACAACTACGGACCGGCGAGTATTTACGATGCTGAATTGCACCGGCGCGTGTACAAAGAGGATTTTCCGGACGCGCCGGCGGACGAGCAACTGTTCTATGCAAACGCGCCATTCTTCGTCGTGCCGTTCGTCCTGCTATCACGACTGCCGTATGCCTGGGCTTATCTGATCTGGTTGGTGATTTCCCTCGCCCTCTTTTTAGCAGGGTTCTCGATACTGTGGCGCGCGCTCGAACTGCCTCGAGAAATCTGGTTAACGGCATTGTTGGTTGCACTTTCGTTCTGGCCATTCCTGGTCGAGTGCCTGGCTGGTGGACAAACTTCCGCGTTCGGCTTTTTCTGTCTCGCTGTTGCAATAGCACTGGAGGGCCGTAGCCGATTCTGGAGCGGACTCGCGCTTGCACTTTGTGCCTACAAGCCGACGTTGCTCTTACTCGTAGTGCCGATGCTTCTCGTGACGGGACGATGGTTGACGATCGCGGGTATGACAGTTGGAACCATCATCCTGGGTTTGATTTCGCTCGCGGTAGT
>DASTOZ010000632.1:0-3878 GCA_035762365.1 Pyrinomonadaceae bacterium
TATACGGAGTCTCTCTCAACGTCAGCTCTCTTGCAAAGCATTGCTGATGAGCTGACTCCAACAAGCCTGGGCCAAGATGTCGATGTACTTCGATCGCAGCACCAATTATGTCTCTGGTGAGGACGTTAACGTGAGTGGACATTGTGAGGTTCCTTTCACTTTACTCATAGCAGCGCTTCGGAGAATATGTTTCCTCTGCCGAGAATTCCGTTCGGATCGAGCGCGCGTTTTATGGCTGCGAGAGCGCGCACCTGATCGTCACTATAAAACAGACGCAGATATTCGCGCTTCAACTTTCCGACGCCATGTTCGGCTGACAGTGTTCCGCCAACACTTGCGGCGTACTTCAGAAACTGCACGTACAGTTCCCGGGCGCGTGTGCCTTCAGCGTCGTCGCGGGGCAGGATGTTGACGTGGACGTGGTTGTCGCCGATGTGACCGAATATCGTGTAGCGCAAGCCGCTCGAACGCAGCGTGTCCTGGTAGAACCGGAACATTCCCGGAAACGCGGCGTCAGGCACCGACATGTCGGTCGAGACTTTTCGCTGGCGGTAATGCGCGAACCACTCGTTCATCAGCACCGGGAGCTGATGACGAAACTCGCGCAGCCTGGCTTGATCGGCGGCGTTGATCGCGAACCACGAATCCGCGATCGCGTGATGCTGGTCCAACAACGTCGTCCATTGTTCGAACACGGATTCTTCTGTTTCGGGGGTCGTCTCCTGCTCGAAGAAGACAGCCGCGACTGCCTCCGCCGGTATCGTCGGATACTTCTGCCGCAGAAAGTTCAACGACTCGCGATCGAAAAACTCGATCGCCCGTGCATCGACCCGCGCTCTGACATCGGCGACGAGTGCGAGCACATCACTCTCAGTCGTGAAAAACACGACGCCACTCAGTAGACCTTCGGGTTTCGGCAGCAGCCGCGCAGTGATTTCACAGATCACGCCGAGCGTGCCCTCGCTGCCGATGAACAGATCGATCACGTCCATTCCCGGCGCGATGAAATATCCGGTCGCATTCTTTCGCGTCGCAGGCATACGCAGGTTCGGCAGTTGTAACTCGATCGATTTGCCGACCCGCAATCGACCCTGGGCATCCGCGCGCTTCTCACCGCGTTTGAGCTCGAGCACTTCACCCGAGGAGAGCACGACTTTCAGACCCGCAATGTAGTTTCGCGTTGGTCCATACTTGAACGTCCGCGCACCCGAAGCGTTCGTCGCAACCGTCCCGCCGAGAAAGCACCCTCGTTCCGTCGGATCCGGCGGATAGAGCAGACCCTCGTTCTCAACAGACCATTGAAAGTCAGACAGGATGACGCCCGCTTCAGCAACGGCAACGCGCTCGTCCAAATCGATGAGTTTGATTCGATTCAGCCGATCCGTCGCCAAAACCATGCCGCCATAAGGAACGCGCCCTCCGACCGTACCCGTGCCCGCACCCGACACAGTCACCGCAACTCGATCGCGATTGGCCTGGGCCAGCACTTCCGCAACCTCGCCGACAGTCTCCGGCAACACCACACGATCGGCGTGACCGTCGCGGATGAAACTGGCATCGGTAAGATAATCCTGAAGCTCGTCGGTTTTGACTAACACGGGTCTCAATTCAATTGCAGCTCGCGCTCGCGCAGCACCTTGATGCGATCGCGCAACTCCGCCGCTCGCTCAAACTCGAAACGCTTCGCCGCCCCGCGCATCTCCACTTCCAACCGCGCGATCGTCGCTTCCAGTTTCTCCGGCGAGTAGTCTTCGATGTCTTCAATCTCGGAAGGCACTTTGAAGTAATCGGCTTCCGATGCGGTGATCAGCGTCGCCTCGATCGGCTTCACGATCGTCTCAGGCACGATCCCGTTTTCCCGGTTGTAGACTTCCTGAATCGCCCGCCGTCTCTGCGTCTCGTCGAGCGCACGCTTCATCGAATCCGTGATCCGATCGGCGTAAAGAATAGCCTTGCCACGCGCGTTCCGCGCCGCGCGTCCGATCGTCTGAATCAACGACTGCTCGGAACGCAGGAACCCCTCTTTGTCCGCATCCAACACCGCAACGAGCGAGACTTCCGGCAGGTCCAGACCTTCACGCAACAGGTTGATCCCGACCAGCACGTCAAACTCGCCGCGTCGCAGATCGCGGAGGATTTTGATCCGTTCGAGCGTCTCGATGTCCGAGTGCAAGTAGCGCACCCGCACGCCGACTTCGGTGAAGTACTCCGTCAGATCTTCAGCCATGCGTTTGGTCAACGTCGTCACCAGTACGCGTTCGCGCCGTTCGACTCGCTGCCGGCACTCTTCGAGCAAGTGATCGATCTGTCCCTTCACCGGATGCACTTCCACTTCCGGATCCATCAACCCCGTCGGCCGAATGATCTGTTCGATCACTTCCCCGCTCGCCTTCGTCAGCTCGTAAGGGCCGGGCGTTGCTGACACGTAAATGGTCTGCCCGATGCGCGCCTCGAACTCCTTGAAGTTCAACGGCCGATTGTCCAATGCCGACGGCAACCGGAATCCATACTCGACCAGCGTGCGCTTCCGCGACTGATCGCCCTCGAACATGCCACGCACCTGTGGAATCGATTGGTGCGACTCATCGATTACCATCAACGTGTCGCGCGGCAGGTAATCGAGCAGCGTCGGCGGCGGCTCGCCCGGTTTTTTTCCGGTCAGGTGCCGCGAATAGTTCTCGATTCCCCGGCAGAAACCCATCTCCTTGATCATCTCGAGGTCAAACATCGTGCGCTGATGCAGCCGCTGCGCTTCGACGAGTTTTCCTTCCTGGATCAACTTGGGTTCCCACCACTCCAGCTCCTCACGAATCGTCTTGATCGCCCGCTTGATCGTCGGCCGCGACATCACGTAGTGCGTCTTTGGATAGATCGGCACTCGCGACGTGTGCCGCTCGATCACCTCGCCCAGCAGCGGATCGATCGTCGAAATCGAATCGATCTCGTCGCCCCACAACTCAATGCGATACGCCTGGTCCTGGTAGCTCGGAAAGATCTCGATCACGTCGCCGCGCACGCGAAACGTGCCGCGTTGAAAGTTCGCGTCGGAACGCTCGTATTGCAGCTCGACCAAACGCTGCAACAGCACGTCGCGAGACATGCGGCCGCCTGGTTCGACAAAAAACAACAAACCGTAATACGCGTCTGGATCGCCGAGACCGTAAATGCACGACACGCTCGCGACTACGATCACGTCCCGACGTTCGAACAGCGCACGCGTCGCCGACATCCGCAGGCGATCGATCTCTTCGTTGACGATGGCTTCTTTCTCGATGTAGACGTCGGCCGCGGGGACGTAAGCCTCAGGCTGATAGTAGTCGTAATAAGAGACGAAGTATTCGACCGCGTTCTCGGGAAAGAGCGAGCGAAACTCCTGAAAAAGCTGCGCGGCGAGTGTCTTGTTGTGCGCCAGCACGAGCGTCGAGCGCTGCACGCGTTGAATCACGCTGGCAATGGTGAATGTTTTGCCGCTGCCCGTGATGCCGAGCAGCACCTGATCTTTCGCGCCGTCGTTCAGTCCGCGCACGAGCGCGTCGATGGCCGCGGGTTGATCGCCCTTGGGGTCGTATTCCGAATGTAACTTGAATTGCATGGCCGATCAGATACTAGATGGCAGATAGTAGATCGACCGAGACGGATTAGTGAAAAGGGGTGAGAGATTCGCCGGCAACTCGCCTGATTTCGGGCGCGACTGAGGCATTCTCTGCTAATCGTCGG
This sequence comes from Pyrinomonadaceae bacterium, assembly GCA_035762365.1. Taxonomy (GTDB): domain Bacteria; phylum Acidobacteriota; class Blastocatellia; order Pyrinomonadales; family Pyrinomonadaceae; genus PSRF01. The sequence goes on from DASTOZ010000632.1 coordinate 3,718, forward strand.
AATGCCGAAACAACTTCGGACTCGCCACTCGATGCCAGTAACCTCATTAAGGCGAGGCTCAGCTCTACATTCTGATCGTTTTCGATTACCGAGATCAGCGGGTCGACCACGCCGGCCTTTGCCACGAGAAACAACAGCGAAAACGCGCCGTAACAGCTTTC
>DASTOZ010000633.1:0-7095 GCA_035762365.1 Pyrinomonadaceae bacterium
CGAATGCTCTCCAGCGTGTCACGATACAACTCGTCCGAATCCGCAACCGGCGACTTCATGAAATCTTTCTTGTTGCGATACTCGCGCACGACGATCGGCTGCCCGTCGATCTTGAAATACTCGTAACCCCAACCCGCAAGCGTCGCAAACAGATCTTTCAAATACTTCTGCGTCTCCGGCGCCGACGGATCGACGAGGTACGTACCTTCCCACGTGCTCGACGCCGACGTTCCGTCCTGCTTCATCAGGAAGACGCCGGGATGGTTCTTCACAACCGACACATTGCTTTGCCCGTGCGGTGCGAGCCAGATTCCGGGCTTCAATCCCAACGACTTGATGTAACGCGCGAGCCCATCCATGCCTCCGGGAAAGCGGTTGTTGATGGTGGACCAGTCGCGGTTCTCGCCGAGCCCGTGTCCAGTGCCCTGCCAACCATCGTCGATCTGCACGTACTCGACTCCATAGTCTTTCAAATTGTCGGCGATCCACTTTGCCGTCAGCTTGATCTCGTTTTCGTCGATCTCCTGGTAGAAGAAGTACCACGAACACCAACCGGACGGCGGCAGCGGGAAACGCGATTTGTCGATTGCGTGGAAGTATTTGATCTTGAGCGTGTCGCGAAAGTAGTTTTTGAGAACGGTTCCGTCACGGAGACGCAACTCGTCTTTGACCGGATCGAACGTTCCATCGGCGATGTTGGCGATCGTGGGACTGGCGTAACTGATGGGGCCGAGCGTCATCACCATCAGATCTTTATTTTGGTTGTCGCGAATGCGCGCGGGAATCGGGTGCGGCCACGTTTGCTTCAACTCGGACTTCATGGCCCGTCCGGGATAATGCTTCGCGGCGCGATCGATTAACGGAAAAAGGATTTCTGGTTGCCACGCGCCGAGTTGTTGATAAGGCCACTTTTGTTGGCCGTGAGCAAATGGGACCAGAAACTCGAGCGCCTTGCGAATACTGCGTCCGTCCCGCGTCGTGTATTGCCAAAGATCGACTCCGACGTGCTCGCCGAGACGCGCCAGCGACATCAAAGCTTCGAGATTGAACACGCTGTAGCTCCAAGCGCGCGTACGCTCGAGTTCGAGCGGCTGACGGCCGTCAGGTTCGATCTGCGTCGCAATCCGTTTGGTTCGTGCTTCGAGCAAGACGCGCCTCGCCAGATCTGTGTTCCGAAGAAACAAAGCGAACGAAACGATCTGCACGTCATAAAAAGTGCCGTGGTTGTTCTTCGCGGCCGCTTCATCGCGACCGTTCTTGCTCTCCTGCATCCAGCGGAGAAACTCGCGAAACCACTTTTCCATCCCACGCTGATCGCCGGTGGTCCATGCTTTCGATCCTGCAAGCAAACCAATCGCATCGATCACGCGCGTGAGACTTCGCGTTTCGATCAAGCCGATGCCGCGACCTGTATTGATCCCCGGAATCCCCTGCGCAAACTCGAGGTTCGGATTCATCCGTGTTTCCGGATTCAGAAAGAACACGCGCAACAACTCGGTTGCTCGCGCGGCATATTCCTCGCTCTCTGTGAAGTAATAAGCGAGCGCAAGCGTTTCGACCGCTGCTTCCATCTGGTCCTTCACGCGATGGTCTGTGATCTTGTCGATCTCAGGATTGTGTTCTCCGTCGCGGCGAATGTACGGCAGACCATTTGTGCTCTTCGGGTCAGGCCACCAGTAAGGCGCCTGGCTCATGTAATCGTGCTTGTCGCCACTCGGGGGTGTTACTTCCTTGCTGGTAACGGAGAATGGACCAACAGTGAGGGCCTTGCGCGCGTCCGCTACAAGTTTGGCGAGCGGAGGTTTTTGTTTCGCGTCGAGAAGAAAAACGCGAGGATTGATGCTCTGGGCTGAAGCCGCAATTGCCGTCGCAATTACAACGCTGAGAACACGAATCATCAATCCCCGCTGAACACTCCTTCTAGAATGTGAACTTTATCGCGGCCTGCATCACGCGCGGCGTTCGCGCCGCGGTGGGCGCGCCGAAGCGCGTGTTGGTCTGCTTGCCAGTCGCATCGAAGACGAGCCCCGCGTCGATATCTCTAAAGTTCGTGTGATTGAAAACGTTGTAGACCTCCCAACGCAACTGCAACGAGCGCGACTCGCCCATCGAAATGTTCTTGAACAACGCGACGTCGTTGTTGAAGATCGACGGCATGCGCAACGAGTTTCGCGGTGTGTTGCCGATGTCTCCGAGTCGCGTCGGTCGCGCGAAACAATTCACGTTGATGACGTATGGTGTTCCCGTCGGATCGGCGCCACTTATGTTACGCATTGGATCGCAGATCGTATTCGCACGCGCGTTGATCTGCCCACCCGTGATATCGGTCGTGCCGCCCTGGTACGTCACGCTGACGTTCTTCGGTTTGCCACTGGCGTACGACGTCGTGCCGGTAAGCTGCCAGTTGTCGAAGATCGCTTTGACGAAACGATTGTCGAGCTTACGGCCCAATCCCGGCACGTCGTAAATGTAGTTGAACGTCAGGATGTGCGTCTGATCGAAATCCGAAGGCGCGTAGTTGAAGTCTTTGTAAGGACGTCCGAAGAAAACGTCCGACGAATCGTCGTTCGCGTAGTCGAACGACTTCGAGTAGGTGTAGGCGACGCCGTACTGGAACCCTTGCGTGTAGCGACGCGAGATCTGCATTTGCAGCGAGTTGTAGTTCGAAGTGCCGCCCCAGACGACCATGTTGATGTCCGCGTAGCCGCGATAAGGACGCAGGAAGTCGTTACCGAAGCGTTGGCCGGTCACGGGATCGATGTTGTTCGTCCCCAAACGCGCGCCATCGGGAACGCCGTTGATGTTGATTCGTTGGCCCAGGTGTCGCGCGAACGAGCCAACGTAGCTGACCTCCATCACGGTTTGAAATCCGATGTCCTGCTGGATGCCAAACGTGAAGTTGTAAATCGACGGGGTGTGCGAGTCTTGCTCGACGGCGTTGATCGTCGACGGCCTGGTTATGGCAGTTCCGGTCAACGCGGCGAGATTGTTGATGTTGCCAAAGTCGATGCTGAACGCGCGGTTCGCCGGTTGATTGTTGACGAGGTTGCCGCCGGTGGTGCCGCCGCCAACGCGCGGCGCGTGATACACGCCGCCTTGAAAACGGATTACCGACTTGCCGCTGCCAAACACGTCCCAGGCAAAACCAAAACGCGGTTCGATATCGATCGATCGCGTCTTTCTGTAACCGCGTACCGTGTTCGGATCGATGCCCAGCACTAAACCGTTGTTCGGATTGCCGCTGCCGGGAACGATCGCGCCGACAAGACCAGCGTTCGCGCCGACCAGCGGAATCAGTTCACCCGTGATCGGGTTCTTCGCGCGACGTTGCGCCGTCGGACAAGTAGCCGGCGGAGTAAATGAGACTGCGCACGCGCTTTCATACAACGCGACGGCCTGTGCCTTGTTGAAGAGCTCCGGAACAAAGTTGGAACCCTGCCCGTCGATCTGTTCGAACGGCGAGTGATACCCGAAACGAACGCCGTAGTTGAGCGTGATCTTGCGCGTCATCTTCCACTGGTCCGCCGCGTACCACTGCACCTGCGTCAGCCGCAGGTTAGTAAACGGACGCGCGGTCGATTCCTGATAGTTGCGGAAGTTGCCGATCAACGCGTTCGCATAGGCATAGCCGGTGTTGCCCAGCGCGGCCGTGTAGTTGCTGTCGTTGCCCGCGAAGTTGAACACACCGGACCACTGCCCGCCTGGCGCTTCACCGTTCAGGAGTCGTTCGTAGTAGACGCCGAACTTCATGCTGTGATCGCCGTGCGTGATCGAAAGATTGTCGGCGAACGACGGTTTGACGTAATCGTTGCCAGTTTCACCCCAACGATCGAGCCAGTTGATATTGGCAACGCCGTCCGTTGGACCACGCACACCGCCCCAGTTCGTGACGCGCGGAATCGTGCCGAGGTGGTTGTTCTGGGGAAACAGTTGCGGGGCCGTGTAGTTCAACGCAGTTCGTTGCACGGCCTCGATCTCGCCGTCGCCGGGAATGAAACCTTCCGAATCGTGGCGCATGCCGAAGGTAAATTCGTTTACGACACTGGCATTGATTACGCGCACCCAGTTCGCCGACCAGCCGTTGTCCTTGTACAGGTAATGCGAGTTGATGCCCCAGCGATTGTTGTCGTTGCCGGGCCAGCCGGAAGTGCCGGTGCCGAGGTTGTCGGAGGTCCACCATTGGCCCTTCCAGTAAATGCTGTCGTTGTTTGACGGCTTGATGTCGAAGCGAATGACGATACTGCGCTTCGGCACGTCCACCGGACTCTGCGTAACGTAGTTGAAGGCGGAGCCGCCCGCCCCGCCGAACGTGTTCGGCAACGGGAAGTAGTTCAGCAACGCAAATCCGCTCTGGTTGAAACGCGCGGTGGGAATGATGTTGAGACCAAGCGGGTTTGCGGCAGTCGCGCGACTCGGATCGCGAAAGCAACCGCTCGTGTCGGCGGCAGTGCAGGTACCCGGGAGCGTCGGATCTTTGATGAAGACTTTCGCGTTCGCCGAGTTGATCGACTGCGAAAAGTCTCCGTTGCGCTCGAGCGCCGTCGGCATCGTGACGAATCGCGGATCCTGCGGCGTGATCTGATGCGGCTTCTCGTACGAGAAGAAGAAGAACGCCTTCTCTTTCAGCCAGAAGTTTCCACCCTCGCCAAATTTCGGCAAAGGCAGTGGTCCACTGAAGCTGCCGCCGGGATAGAGGTGACGATAGAGCGGTTTCTTGAGTCTCGCCTTGTTGTTGAAGAACGGCGTCGCGTTGAGCACTTCGTTGCGCAGGAAGTAGTAGACGCTGCCGTTGTACTCCTTGCCGCCACCCTTCGACACGATGTTGATGATCGCGCCGCCGTTGTTTCCATACTCCGCGCCGTAGTTGTTGCGCAGCACCTTCACTTCGGCGACCGCGTCCTGGTTGATCGTCATGCTCAGCTTGTTTGAGCCGCTGGGTTCGCCCGCGAATAGACCATCGATCGTGGGGACGGTCGAACGTCCGCGTTGACCGGAGATGTTCGGCAGGTCGGTGCCGAAGCCGTCACCCGCGCCTTCGATGTCGTCGTTGTTTGACGTGCCCGGGAGCAAGCGGAGCAACGAAGTGACGTCGCGTCCCTTCGTCGAGATCAGGTTGATCTGATCGGCGGTGAGACGCGCGGTGAGGTCGCTGCTTTCACGCTCGACGATCGCGCCTTCGCTCGTGATGCTGACGGTTTCGCTGACCTGGCCCGGTTGAAGCTTGAGATCGCCGAGCGCGAGGTTCTCGTTGGCGGTCAGTATGATGTTTCGTTGTTCGAAGGCCTGGAATCCCTGCCGCTCGATCTTGAGCGAGTAAGAGCCGGGTTGTAAGGCGGCAAAATTAAAGCGGCCCTCACCATTTGTGGCCGCTGTACGTGTTTGACCCGTTTTCTCGCTGGCGAGCGTTACCGTTGCCGACGGAATGACGCCGCCGGTGGAGTCGGTAACGGCGCCTGAGATGGAGCCCGTAATCGTTTGTGCCTGGGCCGAGGTGGCGAGGGCAAAGAACGAGATGACAACCATCAGCAAGGTGACGTGGAGACGGAGCGGGCGGGACGACGTGGACATGGGACTCCTCCTTCGATTGAAATTGTCCTCAGTTGGGACAATTTGAATAAACCGAGACGCGGAACTTCCCGTACCCTGACGGGAAAATAATGCGAGTACTTTCCTGGTTAGGCCCTGTCTTGTTCGAGATTTGAACTCTGCTGCTCTTCTTCGAGAGCAAACGCACGCTGCGCCCGCACGATGTGTTCGCGCATCGCTGCTCGCGCCTCGTCGGGTTTGCGCGCGCGAATCGCCCGGTAAACCTGCCGGTGCAGCTCGAGTGCTTCGTTGAAATCGTGTGCTCGCGCGATGGTTTCGCGCCGCCGCTCGTAAAGAACCGCCGATACCATCTCCACCAGCGTCGCCAACGTCGGATTGCCGGACGCTGCGGCCACTGCGCGGTGAAACGCGACGTCGTGAACGAGAAACTGTTGCGGCTCCTTCAACGCCGCAAACATCTCCGCGATCTCTTCCGACATCGACGCCAACTGTTCGCCGGTCGCGCGTTCGGCCGCCAGTCCCGCCGCGCCTACTTCCAGAATCGATCGAGTCTCAAACATGTGTTCGAAACTGAAACCGTGGAGCTGGGCGAGAAGGCGCAAGGGTTCACTGTCGAGCGCTGGAGGGCCGTCGACCAGAAACGTCCCTGCGCCTTGCCGCGACTGGAGCACGCCCATCGAGATCAGCGAGCTCAATCCGGCGCGCAGAGACGGACGGCTGATTCCGAGCTGTTTTGACAGTTCACGCTCCGGCGGCAGGCGGTCGCCGGGCTGCAAATCCTCGCCTCTGATGAGTTCGTAAACGCGCGCCACGACCTGCTCGGTACTCTGCCCGGAACGGACAGGTCGAATAATCTTCAAACGTGGCGGTTTGGAATTGGTCATAACAATTTCAATGAAGCGCGGAACTTATAATACCAATCCACGAGACGCGTCAAGGATTTTTCGTTAAGTTCGTGTTTACTTTCGCGGGCTGCCACAGACTTCGACTGCTGCCCTTCAGGGTCTTGTTCATAAACTTCTCGTTCATGATCAGAAACGCGCCGAGCCCGTGAAAGTCGTTCGTGTTTCGCTTGCGGCCGAAGTAATAAGCGAGATCCGCAACGTTCGTGCCTTCACAAATGTCCACGATGTTCGTCTCGCCATTCTGATCCAGCGACAACTTCGTGAGCACCCCGGCGTAACCGCGATTGACAATTCGGCCATAACTCTTGTGCACGTAACCGCGATCGATCGCCATCGCCGCTACGTAGGTGTACATGCTCGAGCTGGACGTTTCGTGCCAGTTGTTCGGGTTGTCGCCTTTGTCGACGATCTGGTACCAGAGCCCGGTCTTCTTGTCCTGGTAGTTGGACCACGCCTTGACGAGTCGATTGAGTTGCGCGATCAACTGCGACCGTTGCGGGTGATTCTGCGGCAACAGTTCGAGCACCTCGATCAGCGTCATTCCAAACCAACCCATGGCGCGGCACCAGATCTCCGGCGACACGTGTGTTTCCTTGTTCGACCACGGTGTTTGGCCGCTTTCGTCGTAGGCGTGAAACATCAG
>DASTOZ010000634.1:0-6737 GCA_035762365.1 Pyrinomonadaceae bacterium
GTGATCGACGACTTCGGCCGGCAGCGCATGCCTCCCCAGGATTTATTGAACCGCTGGATCCTGCCGCTCGGGCGGCGCGTGGACTTTCTGACGTTGCACAACGGTAAAAAGATTGAAGTGCCGTTCGAGCAACTCGTCGTCTTCTCGACGAACCTCGAGGAAAAGGATCTGGTTGACGAAGCGTTTCTGCGTCGCATGGGTTATCGCGCACGCGTTGAGCCGCCGACGGCCGGCGCGTTCATCGAGATCTTCAAACGCACCGCTCTTGGCCGTGGGATTCAGGTGGATCAGCAGTGTCTCGATCACATTCTGAGCAAGTATGCGTCCGAGAACCGAGTGATGAAGGGTTGCGAACCGCGCGACCTGCTGAACAAGGTAAATGACATTTGCATCTTCGAGGGTCGCACTCCACAACTGACGCCGCATTTGATCGATCTGGCGTGGGGAAATTACTTTGGCACGGCCCACGGGTTCGCGCCGGAGTACCGGCGATTCGAGATGGCTTCTTCGCAGTGAAATTCGTGTTACCGAGCCGACTATTTCTTGTTTTTGTTTTGCTGGGGCTGTCGGCGGGAGTCGTCGCCGCACAACAAACCGTTCGCATCACGCTGGCTGACGGATATTCGTTCGAAGTGGACGAGGTCTGGAAGCAGGGTGAGGAGATCTGGTACCGCAAAGGCGCCATTTCGAAGCGGCTCGAGGGTTCGGTTAAGAAACTTACACCGCTCACGAAAGAAGAGCCGGCGACAGCAAAATCAGCACCGGCGCCCGTCGCCGCATCAGCGCCCGTTGCCGCCAAACCTGATGCTGAACCCGCGCCGCTGGCGATTTGGATCTACCTCGACGGCGGTGCGCGGATGCGCGTCGACGAAGTGAACGAGTCAGACGACGGAGCGTGGTTTCGCCGTGGAAATGTGCACAAATTTCTCGAACGCGACCACTTCGTCCGTATCGAACGAGAACAGCCCGTAGTCGGCGCGTCAGGCACGGCCTGGAAAGAAAACGGCTGGACTACGGGAAATGCGCGTATTGATAGTTTAATAAAGGTGAATGCCGCCCGGTTCGGGGTCGACCCCTACCTGGTCTTTTGCGTGATCGAGCAGGAATCGCGGTTCAAACAGTTCGCTCGCAGCCCAAAAGGCGCGCTGGGATTGATGCAGTTGATGCCGGGAACGGCGCGACGCCTTGGTGTTCGGCGGCCTTACGATCCGTCCGAGAACATCATGGGCGGCACTCGTTATTTGAAGGAGCTGATGACCATGTTCGGCGGCCGGGTCGATCTGGTGCTCGCGAGTTATAATGCCGGGGAAGGCGCGGTAATGAAGTACGGACGCAACGTTCCCCCATATCGCGAAACTCGTGACTACGTAAAGAAGATCGGCAAGCGTTATGGAATCGACGGTCGCAAGCCGCAGGAAGAAAACGATGTGCCGGCGCCGCAGCAGAGATAACTTAGAGCTTGGGGCTTGGTGCTTTGTACTTTGAAAACAACACCTGATACAAAGCACAAAGTACTAAGCACAAAGCACAAAGCACAAACAGTGGGGTGACAGCATGAATTCAATCGCAGCGCGTATTATCTGTTCAGTCTCCCTCGTTCTGATTCTTTCGCTGGTGGCGTTGGGCCAAACGCAGCCGTCAGCGCAGCAACAAGCGCTCACCAATGCCGCAGTCGTCAAGCTCGTCAAAGCCGGCTTCAAAGAAAAGACCCTCATCTCGATCATCAATTCTCGAATTCCAAACTTCGATCTGTCACCCGATCGCATGATCGAGCTCAAGCACAACGGCGTGAGCGAGAAAGTGATACTGGCGATGCTCTCTCGTCAGGAAGGTCTGGACATGATGCTCGACGACGAGAACTGGAGCGACGAGTCGTTCATGACGCAAGGTCTCGATCCGAAGACCGGCAGCACGACGGGTTCGAACGGCGGCTCGACGTCCGGCAGCGCTCCGGCAGACGGCGGCACGAACATTTTCGGATCCGGCGCCGGAGTCAAAGGTCACAGCAAGTCGCGACAGGGCAATGGGTCGGTCGACACTGACACGATTACTACCGGAACCGCGACAGTCAAAATCATCAAACCCCCAACCGAACCAGGTGGCGCCCCAACCTCAACGAAACTGGAAAAAACCAAGAGCCTCACTAACGATTCGATCATTGAATTGGTCGAAGCAGGATTCTCGGAAGGCACCATCATTCGTCGCATCGAACAGTCGCCCGTGGAATTTGATCTGGCTGCAAATAAGTTGGAAGAGCTTCGGCGACGCCGTGTCAGCGATAAGGTCCTTGCTGCCATGAAGGCCGCGATGGGCGACGAAAAGTAATCTTTAAATCCGTGTAATGACTCTATGAGAGTTCAAGCAGGTAAGTCGCGATTTATAGCTTTAGCTGCGCTTGTTTTCGTGGCGCTCGTCACATCATTGTTTAGTTTTGATGTTCAGGTTGTCGACGCGCAGCGAAAAACGCAGCGGCCAACAACTCAAAAGCAGGCGCAACCGAAACCGACGCCGAAACCACGCACCGCGCTCGAACAAATGGGCGCGCCGCCGCCTGTTCCCACGCTCAAGAAACAACCCGAGCAGGAAGTCAGTCCCGGCGACGTCGTTTCCGTCGACACGACCGAAGTTATGTTTCCTGTCACAGTGCGTGATGCGAGCGGTCGTCTCGTAAACGATCTCACGCGCAACGACTTCCGCGTCTACGAAGACAACACGCCCCAACCACTCAGCGATCTCGCGCTGCGTCAGGTGCCCGTGGACGTGATTCTGATGGTCGACGCATCGTCGTCAGTCGCCAACAATCTCGACGATTTTCGTCGCGCTGCGCAGGGATTCGCCGCCAAGCTTGCGGCTGACGATCGCATCAGCCTGATCAAGTTCGACGATCGCATCGAGCTGTTGCAGGATTGGACCAAGAGCCGTTTCCAACTGCAACGCGCGTTGAATCGCATCGAGCCTGGCATGTACACGCGCTTCAACGACGCCCTGCTCCTCGCTGCGAGAGAGCAATTCGGCGGACCGTCAATAAAATCGCGGCGCGCGGTGATCGTTCTGTCCGACGGTCTCGACAACGGCCAGGGCACGACGACACTCGAAGCCGCACTGCAAGCGATGATCAAGGCGCAAGTGACGGCTTACATCGTCAGCAACACCGAGATTGCGCGCGCAGAGAAACGCGCACAGCTCGACTCGTTGTTAGGCGGAACTGACGCTTCAGTCAGATTCAATCAGGTAAACATCGACCGCTTGCGACTCGGATTGCAGGCCCTCGATCAAAGCGAAGAAAACCTTGCGCAATTGGCGCGCGCTACGGGCGGCCGTCTCTACAAGCCGCAGAGTTTCGACGCGCTCGAGTCTACGTATGCGGAAGTGGCGGACGAACTGCGTCATCAGTACGCGCTCTACTTCACGCCACTCAACAAAGCGCGCGACGGAAGCTTTCGCCGCGTGCGAGTGGAAACAGCGAACCCCGCTTACCGTCCACACACGCGCGTCGGATACTTCGCGCCGAAGAGTTAGCGACCCGTGTCATCCGTCTTCTATGCGTGCGCACTAACCCTGGCCCTCGCGGTCACCTGTGCTCACGCACAGACCAATACGGAAACCACGACACCTGAGAAGATCACGATCGTCCTCGCGGATGGCCCACTGCTCGTCGACGAGGTCACCGAAGAAGCCGACGGCTACTGGTACAAACGCGGAAACATCACGACGTTTATCGATCGGCAACGCGTCGTCCGCATCGAGCGGCCAAAACCTCCGGCTGAAGAAAAAGCGGCCAGCGACGACATCGTCGAAGGGACCGGCAAATGGAAACTCTCCGACGCCGGCAAAGTTGAAGAATTTTTCGTCGCAAAGTTTAAGAAGCCACTGCCGTTGAGTGCCTTCGGCCAATCGGATCTGCACACTCGCTGGGGTTGGGACCATCGCAACGGAATGGACGTCGGTCTTCATCCGGACAGTGCCGAGGGCCGAGCCTTGATCGAATTTCTGCGTGACGAGTCGATTCCCTTTCTGGCTTTTCGCGGCGCCGTGCCCGGTGTGGCAACCGGCCCTCACATCCACATCGGAAACAGATCGCCAAGAATCTCCAACCGCCGCTGAAAAATCGGCGGTCACTTTTCTGCGTGAGGTAATGAGATGAAATTCATCGAATTCGTCCATCCGGAGGGCGGAACGATGCTCGTCCACGTCGATCACATCACCGCCGCGCACTTTCGCCCCGGCGAGGGTGAAATCAAGACGCGACTGGGTCTGGACCTCGACGAGCGTCAGTCAGAAATAATTCTTTTCGGCGAAGAAGCAGAACGCACGTGGCAGAAGCTGCAAGCTCTGTACAAAACGAGCGTTTAAGAGAATCCGTGTCGACCGCCACTCTAAAACCAGCGCCCAGGATTAATCCATTAACGGAGCAGTGGATCGATCTGCGATTGATCGCAGGCATGCGCGTCGTGTTGGCAACGTCGGCGCTGCTCGTGGTCCTGATCGATTCGATAGAAGCGCGAGTGTGGGTGACGCCGATCCATCTGACGCTGGCGTTTTACTCGCTTTACGGTTTGCTGCTTTATCACTTGTCAGTGCGACGCAAGCCCCTGGTCGCGCACAAATTAATTCCCTGGCTCGACTTGTTGTGGTACCTGCCGCTTGTTTTTTCCAGCGGTCCCAACAGCGGCTTCTATTACTTGTTCTTCTTCTCGATCATCGTCGCGTCTTTTACGTGGGGACTCACCGCTGGTCTGCAACTGACACTCGCTGCCGCAGCGCTCTACACCGGCGTCGCTGTGCTCGCCCCCGGCAACCGGCCAATCGCATTGAATCGTCTGCTGTTGGCGCCGATTGGTCTGCTGATCTTCGGCTACATCATCGCGCGTTGGGGCGGTTATCACACTGAGCTCAAGAACCGGTTGAAACTATTGAAAGACGTGACGGTCTTCTCGAACCCGCGATTCGGAATCGATCGCACGATCAAGGCGATCCTCGAGAGCGTCCGCGATTTTTACGACGCGGAAGCATGTCTGCTCGTCATTCCGGGCAAAACCGGCGACGCGGAGAGTTACCAGATGTATCGCGTGGCCCGCGGAATTTATCCGAGCCGTTCCGCGCCTCCGGAGATCGGTCCCGAAGCCGCCGCACAGTTTCTCTCCCCTTCTCTCGATCATGCGGTGATTTACCGCAAGAACCACAGGTCACACGCGCGGCTGTTCGACGTGAAGACTCGTGTTTTCTCAGAAGCACCAGCGGGCGCCGGCGACAAGTTGTCCGGCATGTTGGACGCGCAACGTTACTTGTCCGTTCCTGTTTACTATCGTCACCAGGCAGTCGGGCGCCTTTACATCGTCAATGGTCCAACGCAGATCGACGGCCCGGCCATGGACTTCATGTTGCAGTTGATGGACCACGTCACGCCAGTGATGGAGAACATACGCCTGATCGACAACCTTGCTTCCGATGCCGCGGAAACTGAACGGCGTCGCATCGCACACGACATTCACGACAGCGTCATCCAGCCTTACCTCGGAGTCCAGTTCGGCCTTTCCGCGTTGGACCAGAAACTCGAATCGGGAAATCTCGACATTCGCGCGAACGTGCAGGAGCTCCTCGAGCTCACCCGACACGAACTCGCCGAACTGCGACGATTCGTGTGGGGACTCAAAGCCGGCGAAGAACGAATGGACGTGCTGTTGCCGGCGATCGAACGCTACGCGGAACGGTTTTCGTTAGTGACCGGAATCACTGTCGACGTCGAAGCGCACGGCAAAGTGAAGGTCAACGACCGACTGGCGGCGGAGCTGTTTCAGATCGTCGCCGAGGGACTCAGCAACGTGCGGCGTCATGCGTTTTGTCGTGACGCGCGCGTCGAGATCTCGTGCAAAGAGACTTCTCTACAACTACAGATCAAGAACAGTCGGCCTCGAGCAGGTTCGCCAGTCGAGGTCGAGCGGGCGGATGGACACGATGGAGTTCGCGCTTTTCGCCCACATTCCATAGCCGAGCGTGCAGCGGCGTTGGGCGGCGAAACCCAGGTTTACGTCGACGAGAAAGACTACACGGTTGTCAGTGTCGGAATTCCGTTATAAGAGCTACAATATGCTTGCCTCTCAAAATATTCTAAAAACTATGACTGCGCCCCCAATTAACATCATGATAATTGACGATCATGTTGTGATCCGCAGCGGATTACGCATGCTCATTGAACACGATCAACGAATGCGTGTCGTTGCGCAGGCAGGCAATCGAGAGGAAGCGTTGGAACGAGCGTCTAGCGAGAAACCGGACGTGATCATCCTCGACCTGCTGCTCGGTGACGACGACGGTCTCGCTTTTTTGCCCGAACTTTGCCAGGCCAGTCCTCAATCCCGTGTGCTGGTTCTTACGGGCGTACAGAACCCCGACGCTCACCGCCGGGCAATCCGCCGCGGCGCGATGGGAATCGTGCTGAAAGATCACGCCGCCGATCAACTTCTCAAGGCGATCATGAAGGTCTACGAAGGTGAGGTCTGGATCGAGCGCTCGATGATGGGCAGCATGATTCAGGAGTTCACCAAACCGACGCTGGCCGATCCGGAAGCCGCGAAGATCGAGTCGCTGACCGACCGCGAACGGGAGGTCATCGCGCTGATAGGCGAGGGCCTGAAGAACAAGCAGGTAGGCGAGAGACTTTTCATCAGCGAGACGACGGTGACGCATCATCTCAGCTCCGTTTTCTCGAAACTGGAGGTCTCCGACCGCCTCGAATT
>DASTOZ010000635.1:0-3296 GCA_035762365.1 Pyrinomonadaceae bacterium
CGCCAAAGATCAGTGCCACGATCAATAACAGCACCGTACCGAGCCCACCACCCACAGCAACCTTGCCCGCCGACATTCCCCGTCGATCTTCAATGTTCGAACTCTGACGCTCACCTCGCCAACGCATAGCGATTTACCCTCCGCGTAAATGTTTATGCGGAGATTTCCAATCCTGTGTGTCGTTCGAACGATAACTTAGTTATTTTTTAGTCACACTGGCGGGAGCTTCATTCGCTTGCAGTGGAAGGCGCAGCAACTGGCCTTTATAGACCACGTAGACTTTTTTCTGGGCCGCATCAACCCACATCGACGTGCTGTCGAACAAAAGTTGCGGCACCGTCATGATCGATTTGAATGAAAAATCTTTGACACTGTAGCGGCCGATCTTTGTTTCGCTCTTCTTGTCGTCGATCGCGGCCCAGAACTCGTCAGGCTTTTCGGTGGGTTGCAAGAAACGGTTGCGGGATTGATAAAGTGGCTCGAATTCGCCCGAGACGGGCCGCACCGCGCCGGTTGCCGGATCGAGCAGAAAGTGTTCCGGTTTTTCTGGTCCTTTCGTTTTTACGCCGGGGGGTGCGTAATCGGCCTTAGCGCGTCTCACCAGGACCTTGCTGAGAGGTGGTAAGAAGGCAACGGGCGTCAACTGATCAGCCGGTAGCACGTTGACGCGAAACTCACGTCCGCTTTGCAGGTTGAGTCGGACGATGAAAGTCGGCTCCTCGTACGCGGCATCCTGTTTCGCGGCAACGAGCCATTTGCCGTCACGCGTAACGATCGGACTCGAGTACGACGCATCCTCAGTGCCGATACGCACGGGTTTACTGCCGGCGAATTGTCTGAACAAGCCCGAATAGTTCGCGTAGACAATGGAATCAGGACCCAGGACTTGCGGGCTGCCGACCTCGTTCTCCCAATCGAGATCGTTTTCGTCCCCGGTCATGAACCTGGTGGCGTCAACGTTCGAGTAGAAATCGGGTGGCGCCGTCACCGCGCCCATTTGTTCATTGGCGAAAACGCGCCACGACGAACACGCTTTCTGAATTTCCATTCGACGACGGCTGAATTGAATTGCCAGTTCCTCGTCGTCTTCGGTATCAGTTTCATACGAAGCCTGGCGTTCTTCAGCTTCTTCCTTCGTCTCCTGGCGTTCGACGAGAACTCGCAATTCGTTGCCCTGTTGGACCACTCCGTTGACGGTGAGTTCACCGGCGTACAAAACTTCAAGCCCCTTGAACTGTTCTTCCATCTTGTAGTGGACCTTCGCCCCGTCGCGCTGGCCAAGCTGAATGAACTGTTCGGTCAACGTGTTCCAGTCCTCGTAGCCACCCTGACTGAAAACACGTCGCCCCTTCTCTTTTGTGAGCATCAGGAGCTCGCCCGTCGTGCAGCCATGGTGACAGTACATGATGGTTGGACCACGATCGGCAAAACCCCTGACCGCGATCCAGTCTTTAAGCGCGGCAACTTCGGCTGTGGGGACCGTCCGCTCGAGATAGCGTGCAGGATCTCCATACTCCGTGTAGACGGCTTTATCACGGTAGATGCGGAGGATCTTACCCTGGTCGGTGAGGTTGGCCATGAAGGCAAGAATCTCGATGGGACCATTCTCTTTCAAAACTTCCGCGCGCAACTGTTCCTCGCTTTTTACGAGCGCTTCAAAAGAAATGCCATAGAAGGTGTTCTCTCGCCAACCAGTAACGAACGCTTCGTTCGGATGGCGTTGCCACATTAGCTCTCGCGCTTGCGGGCTGTCTTCGGCGAGCAGGTAAGTTTCAGCCGCCAGTGTGAGTAATTCATGCTTGTGCTTGAGAAGTTGATCGACCATCTCCACGGGCAAAGGAGTTTGCGTGAGTCGCGAACATGCCAGCAAAGCGATCTGTGCGGTGCGATCTTCGGAGTTGAGAATGCCCTGCATCAGCGCCGGATCGTTGAGCAGCACAGCGCCGACGCCCTGCGCGGCTCCCTCCACTGAGGCGAGGGCCTGCAACTCAGTCATCAGGCCCTCTCGCATTTTTTCTTTACGTTGCAAGGCCGCTGCGACTGCGGCCGAATCGGCCGAGCCGTTGCTGATGCGTCGAATGATGTCGAGTTCGATTTGCTGTCCCTGCCACTGGTGCGTGATCTCGAGGAGGGCAGACGCGAGTTGAGCGTTCTCTGACTTGAGCTCTTCGGCACGCGCCAACACCGCACTGATCAACGACTCGGACGGCTGCTCTCTACTCAGTCCCAGGTACTTTCCGATTGCGAGTGTCGGCGATAGCGGTTCTTCCTGCGGCCCCCGGAAGCGAATCATGTCCATTCGCGCCTCAGGCGTGGTGAGCTTCGAGGCGTACTCCTCGAGCGCTTCCAGTTGCTCCTTGTCAGTTAACCCGTTAGAACCCAACAGTCCTTTTATGATGCGGTTGCGTTGGTTTTCATCCTTTTCCTTAGCGAACGCTCGCTTGAGCACGGGAACTGCGCGAGCATCCTGGTATTGAGACAACGATTGGGCAGCGAACCCGCGCGGATGACCCGGCTCCGAAGTATCGTTCTCCACGACCCAGATGAGCCCCGGCACGCTCTCCGGGATCTTGAAGGTTCCGAGAGCTTGAATCAGACGCAGCCTGTAATTGCCACTGTCGGTAACCCAGGCGGGGTTCGAGAGCCACGGCAACAGCGGGATCAGGGCCTTCTTTGCGGTTTCTTCATCGTCGTCAATTCTTACCAGACATGACGCGGCCGCGCTTCGCACATTCATGTCTTTGCTTTCGAGCAAGCGCGTCATGATGGGGATCCACTTCTCCAGATCTGAATCGAACAACGAGGTGAGTGGAGTCACGCTGTACTCGCCGTCGCTGGCATCTAACAACGTTCCATCCTGGAAAAGATTGAGATACCACTCGTCACGGCCGGACCATTCACTCAGGGAAAGACTCTCGATCGCCACGTTGCGCGCGTAGCCCGGCTGATTCGGGTTCGACGCTATCGCCTGCAAGTCGCGACGGTAGCGCTCCTCGTTCCCGAGGTCTTTCTCTTCGACTGCGTGTTCGTAGTAGAGCGTAAGCGCAAGGGCTGTCGCGCGTGCCTGGCCGGACGCCATCAGGCTGCGCAATAACGGTTCGGCGTGGCTCCAACTCAGATACGCCAGCGACGTCAATGCCTCTTCTTTATCCACCACTCCGTCGCGTTGATTGTCTTTGGCCTTCTGGGCCATGGCGACCAGTTCGTCGAGAAAGTAGGTCGAGTTGAAGACGAGCCATTTTCTGACTCTTTCACGCCAGTCGTGATTGATGTTGGGATCGGTCTGTACCTTGTCG
>DASTOZ010000636.1:0-2185 GCA_035762365.1 Pyrinomonadaceae bacterium
CGAACCCCGGCGAACTCAGCTCGCTCGATCGACTACGACGGTGGCCACTGATCGTCCCACCGCTCGCACTGTTTTATTGCCTCGTCGTCCGCGCCGGCATTCTCGACGGCTGGGCCGGGTTCTATTACGCATTTCAACGAACAATCGCCGAATTGATGCTCTCGCTTTACCTGATCGACAACCGTCGCAGCAACTGATGTACGTCCTTGGCATCAACGCCTATCACGGCGACGCGGCAGCGGCGATAATTAGCGACGGCACGCTCGTCGCCGCCGTCGAGGAGGAACGCTTCAATCGCATCAAGCATTGCGCCGGCTTTCCGGAACAGTCGATTCGTTACTGTCTCGAGGCCGCCGGTGTCGCTCTCGAAGATCTGGACCACATCGGTATCTCGCGCGATCCGTCAGCGCACCTGCACAAGAAAGTGCTGTTCGCGGCGTCGCGAGCCGCGAAGGGAGCAGGAGGCGCCGGTCTGATCAACCAGATCAAAGACCGGTTCGGCAACGCGGCGAAGGTGCGCGATCTGAAAACTGAACTCGCGCGCGTCTTCAACATTCCGAAGAGCAGCATCCGCGCGCAGTTTCACAACGTCGAACATCATCGCGCGCATCTCGCAAGCTGCTTCTACGTTTCGCCGTTCGAGCGCGCGGCGCTGTTGTCGATCGACGGCTTCGGCGACTTTATCTCGACGATGTGGGCCATGGGCCAGGGGAACGACTTCGAGATACTCGGCCAGGTCGAGTACCCGCATTCGATCGGGATCGTTTACACCGCCACGACGCAGTTTCTCGGCTTTCCGCACTACGGTGACGAAGGAAAGGTAATGGGCCTCGCGCCTTACGGACGACCGCGCTTCGTCGATCAGTTTCGCGAGATCGTGCGCACGGAAGAGAACGGGCAGTTTCGTTTGAACCTCGACTACTTTCGACATCACGCAGAAGGCGTCGAGATGACCTGGGACCGCGGTTCGCCCGTCATCGGACGCATCTACTCCGATCGTTTCGCCGAGACGTTCGGACCACCACGAGCGCCGGGTACAGCTCTTTCAGATCGCGAATGTGACATCGCCGCAAGTTTGCAACTGCGGCTGGAAGAAGTCGCGTTTCACGTCTTGAACCGTCTCCACGAACAAACCGGAGTCACAGATCTCGGACTGGCAGGCGGCGTGGCTTACAACTCGGTGATGAATGGAAAGATACTCCTGCACACACCGTTTCGCCGCGTGTTCGTGCAACCGGCGGCGGGCGACAGCGGCACGGCCATCGGCGTCTGCTACGAGATCGCGAAACGCCGCGAGCACATGTCGAATGCCTACACCGGCCCCGCGTATGCAAACGACGACATCAAGCAAGCGCTCATCAAGACCGGACTCCCGTTTGAAACTTACAGCGACGACGAAGTCACAAAACGTGCGGCGCACGACATCGCTGCCGGTCTGGTCGTCGGGTGGTTTCAGGGCAGGGTCGAGTTTGGACCACGCGCACTCGGCAACCGTTCCATCGTCGTCGATCCACGTCGCGCCGAAATGAAAGACATCCTCAACGATCGCATCAAGAAGCGTGAACCGTTCCGGCCTTTTGCGCCGTCGATCCTCGCAGAACGCATCGGCGACTATTTCGAGCAAACACATCCCGCGCCGACAATGCTCATGGTCTATCAGGTCCGTGCCGAACGTCGGGCCGAGATTCCGGCGGTCACGCACGTCGACGGCTCGGGCCGTTTGCAGACCGTGTCGCGCGAAACCAACGCTCGTTATTACCAGCTCATTTCGAACTTCGCGGAGCTCACCGGCGTGCCCGTCCTGCTGAACACGTCGTTCAATGAAAACGAGCCGATTGTCTGCAGTCCGGACCACGCGGTCGATTGCTTTTTGAAAACACGCATGGATGCGCTTTATATTGGCAACCACGCAGTTCGGAGGGGCGAAGGTTAACCACAAAGAGGCACCAAAGGCACAAAGGCATCAACCGGTTGAGGTCACTGCTTAAGTTAACGGATTGGCAAATGATTCATGATCTTTTTTGCGCCTTTTGTGCCTTTTTGTGGCTATTAGGAGTAACGATACAGGGATGAGGATTTTGGTAACGGGCGGCGCTGGGTTCATCGGTTCGCATTTGTGCGACCGGCTGCTCGCCGACCGCCAGGAAGTGCTTTGCCTCGACAACTTCTTCACGGGCCGGCGCGA
>DASTOZ010000637.1:0-3711 GCA_035762365.1 Pyrinomonadaceae bacterium
AATTTCACTTTGACCACAGTGTTATTTGGGTTTGGGGAACTCATGCCTTTTCACCTTTCGCGTGAAAATTTCGGGCTCTGATTGCTTCCACCGAGCGGGAGCCCTCGACTTGATCGAGCACTTGAAACTCCACCGTGTCGGGTTGCTTTAAGAGACTCATCGCTCCAACCATCACCGCAAACTCATCCGAGTGAAAGTGTTTGTCCAGGTGATTTCTGCTGTCCCATTCCTGAATTACAATCACTGCTTCTTCGTTCCCGACTTCGCGGTAAATCCGGCAACTCTTACATCCGTTTCCGTACTTGCTTGGATCAGACAACGAGCGAAACGTTTGCATGAGCTCCCTGCGGTTCTCGGGTGTGGTCTGCATTCTGATGGTCGTAACGATCATCCGCGTTAACTCCGTGGCTTGCTAAGTTGTTCGGCGGTGACGGTATTAATGCGAACCTTGGGCCACAGGGAAACCCCGTTGTTTTATGAAGATCTTACGTGGGCCTCCCCGCAATATATCGCGGGGCCACGATATTTCGCGGATTCGTATTGCGAGTGCTCTGAACGTCTTCCAAATTATGTGTGGGAAGTTTAAATCTTCGAAGCCGAAGCCACTGAGAACTGAGGTCTCGGTCGTTTAATCCCGAGCTTGTTCATGCGACTGCGGAGCGTGCTTGAGTTGAGACCAAGAACTTCCGCGGCGCCGCCTGGTCCCTCAATGCGCCATTCGCACGCGTCGAGAACTGAGAGGATGTGGCCGCGTTCGATGTCTTCCAATGTCAAGAGCGGCTTGTAATTATCGTCGCCGTTGCCATTCGCGGGAATTGGTAACTCACCCTCCAGCTTGTCGGCGAGTTGTAACATAGTACCGTTGCTGTTGATCAGCGCTCGCTCAACAACGTTGGCCAGCTCACGCACGTTTCCTGGCCAGTAGTAGTTCTGCAAGGCTTGCATCGTTTGCGGCGGGATCGTTTTCACGATTCGGCCGAGCTTTCGATTTGCTTGATTGACGAAGAAATTGACGAGCCGCGTGATGTCTGACTTTCGTTGTCGCAGCGGCGGAACAGTGATCGGAAACACGTTGAGTCGATACCAGAGGTCCTCGCGAAACGACCCGTTCTGAACTTCGACTTTCAGATTGCGATTTGTAGCCGCGATGATCCGCACGTCGACTTTGCGTGTTTGCGAACTGCCGAGTCGTTCGAACTCGCCCTCCTGGAGCACGCGCAAGAGTTTGACCTGGAGTTCCAACGGGAGTTCGCCGATCTCGTCGAGGAACAACGTGGCGCCGTCGGCGAGTTCGAAGCGGCCGATCTTGCGGGTCTGTGCGCCGGTGAATGCGCCTTTCTCGTGCCCGAATAGTTCGCTTTCGATCAGGTTCGCGGGCAGGGCAGCGCAGTTGATCTTCACCATCGGATGATCTTTGCGCGGGCTGGCGTTGTGAATGGCGCGCGCGACCAGCTCTTTGCCCGTTCCGGTTTCGCCCTGGATAAGCACGCTGGCGTCGGTCGGCGCGACCTGCTGGATCTTGAACAACACGTACTTGATCTCGTCGCTGTCGCCGATGATCTCTTCAAACTCTTCTTTCAGCTCGACGTGCTCGCGAAGGTAGACGTTCTCTTTTTGTAACTGGTCCTTCAGTTTTTCAACTTCGAGCAGGGCGTTGCGCAGCCCTTCTTCGGCGACTTTACGCTCGGTTATGTCGAGCGTGACGCCGCGCAAACCAACCGGAACATTGTCGTCGTCGAAGATAACGGACACGTGAGCTTCAACCCATAGCAGGCGGCCATCCCTGGTTTTCCAGTGATGTTGGACCACGCCGTCGCTTCGGCTCGCGAAGATTGCATCGTTCATGCGAAGTGTTTGCTCGCGTTCTTCTTCGGGGATGATCTTGAGCCAGAAGCGCGGCTCAGACATCCACTCCTGGACCGTGTAACCCAACATCTTCTGCACGTGCTGGCTGACGAAGTTCTCGCGACGCGTCAATCCATCAGTGCTGACGCGGCTTTCCCAAACAAGACCGGGAACATTCGAGAGAAATTCATCAAGACGGCGGTGTTCAGACTCGGCGAGTTGAGCAAACCGTTCACGTTCCGCTTCGGCGCGGCGCTGTAGGGCTCGACTGATCAGCAGGAAAGCAATCAACAGCGTTTCGACGAGCATCAGCGAAACGGCGCCGATGATCTGCCATCGATAGTTTTCCCACGCTGTTGTGCCGGGCTCTGACGCGTTGAAAGCGAGCGCGATCTGAGTGAAGGTCAAGAGCAGGCAGACGAGTACGACACCCAACAAGAGGGGAGACCGCAGGGATTGGCCGAAAAAGAATCGGCAGAGCCGGGGGAGATAGTTATACATGCTCCGTCACGGCGCGGGGGTCCGCCGGTTACGTTCATACGTTTAGTTTTCCCTAACTATATCGGGCGAAATATAGCGCGCGCTCAAAGTTCTGTTGAGAACTCGAAGGGACATTGGCCCACTGAAGTTACAACCTTAAGGCCTGTGGCACGCATTATCCTGCCGACCGTGCTCTTTCCGCAATAGGAGATTTTCGGAGGGGGGCGACCAAATTTGCGCACGAGGAAATAGCAACAGGCATTGCAAGCCGGGCAGTAAAAACACGGCGTCGCATTGCCGTGCTATAATCCGCGCACACGCACAGCCCGGCGCGTCGTCGAGTTTCGAAATTGACCCTTCTAACAATGAACAAGGCAGGGAGGCACGACGCATGTCGGAACCCGTCGTAGGGACGGCAGATCCACATCGCGCCAAATTAACCACGCGCTACCAGCATATTCTGCGGTTGGCTCTCGCCGCCGTTTCAGTCAGCCTTGCCTATTTCATCGGCGCGAAGATCGGCTTTGCGTTGACGTTTCAGCCGCATCCTGTCTCCACACTCTGGCCGCCGAATGCGATCCTTTTCGCGGCCTTGTTACTGTCTCCAGTCCGCTCCTGGTGGTTGCTGCTGCTCGCGGTATTTCCGGCGCACGTGTTGACGCAAGTGAATGCTGGCGTGCCGTTTCCGATGATGCTCTGCTGGTACATCAGTAATTGTACTGAAGCTGTGATCGGCGCTTCTGTTCTTCGTTACTTCACCAAACAGGTCAGGCTCGATACCTCGTATCACGTGGGCATGTTCATTTTGGTGGCCATACTCGGCCCGTTCGTGTCGTCATTTCTCGACGCGGGTTTCGTCAGGCTCAACAATTTCGGAACCAGCCCGTACTGGGACATCTTCCGCATGCGTTTCTTCTCGAACACTCTCGCTTCGTTGACTTTGGTACCGCTGATTGTGACCTGGAAAAAAGGCGGTGTTCGTTCGCTTACGACTGCTCCGGCAGCGCGAGTTCTGGAAGCTTCGCTGGTTGCGGCGGGCTTGTTGATAGTCGGAAACATCAGTTTTGGCAGGCGAGAGATCATCCAGAACACGGGGCCGGTATTGCTGTATCTGCCGTTGCCTTTCTTGTTGTGGGCGTCGATTCGGTTCGGCCCAAGAGGCTCGAGTGCGGCGTTGATGGTCGTCAGCCTGTTCGCGATTTGGGGGGCGATTCACGGGCGTGGTCCATTTATTGGTGAGCCGGAAGAGAGTGCCATGTCCGTGCAGTCGTTCCTGATTGTTGCGGCCGTGACATTGCTGTTTCTCAGTGCGGTTATTCGAGAACGCGACGAGACCTCACAGCGCAACCGCGCTTTACTGAGCGCGAATCCCGACATGGTGTTTCT
>DASTOZ010000638.1:0-3386 GCA_035762365.1 Pyrinomonadaceae bacterium
CTGCTGAAGTAGTCGAGAAAGTCCTGCTTGAAGCCGCGCTGGGCCACAATCTCGAGGGCTTTGGATTGCGGATTACAGAGCTGAACATTACCAAAGTCGGCGTGGAGCAATTCGATGATCGCGTCGAGAATTTCTTCCAGCAGCGGTTGGAGTTCGGTGGATTTCAGTAATCGAGTGCTGAGCTCATGAAGGCGGAGCATGGTTTTCAAGTCCGCAGCCAGTTCGTCCTTCACGAGCGTGAGTTCGATCTCTGCGCGCTCGCGCTCAGCGATTTCATTAATCAACTGTGTGTTGATGGCAGAGAGTTGAGTCGTTCGTTCATTAACTTGTTGCTCTAACTCATCTGGCGCGCGCTTCGACGCTTTCTGGTCCAGCTTGCTTTTGCTATGAGGCAAGCGCTCGAGTTCCAAGCTCTTGTCATCGATCTGGTCCATGCGCGAAATCCAGTCTTTGGCGTTAGCTGACTCTCAAAACAAGTGTGATGGTCCAAACGGCGTCATGCCTATCTCCCTCTCCGGAGTTCGCTCATCAATAGCCCAGAAGGTACGGTGAGACTTTGCTTTTATAGGGAGTCGGGAAGCCATCAAGGAGATGCAGTTCTTCTACGCCTGCATGAGTATGGGCAGGGTATCTCGCGCCGGGCGCGAGGCGTACCAACATGCTGACTCGATGCCTTTCCGTGTCGGTCGCGAGTAGCTTGCATTCGATCCCGGGTGCGACCTGTTCCCATTCCGGCTCAACCCACTGCCGCGCCGTTGGCAACACTGGTGGCTTGCCGGTATCCTCAGCGATGCGAAGCGCCAGGCGTATCAGCAGCGACGTAGTCGGACGCAGCACATCGATGGGCCAGGAAACGAACTGATTGACTACTGGGCGGAGGCTCTCCACCTCGCGCTGGCAATCTGGGCACAAGATGATATGGGCTTCGGCCGCAGCAACCTCGCTCGGCGCTAACGCCTGAGCTGCGTAGGCGCAGGTTACCTCACTGTGCTCGCAGCCGTTCTGATGGAACGTACTCATGGCTTCGGCCCTTCCGCAGTCAGCCTTCCTCGCAGCTTGTGCAGTCCTGAACGAATGCGCGTCTTGATGGTGCCAAGCGGCTGATTCAGCCGCGCCGCCGCTTCGACGTGCGTAAGCCCGGCGAAGAATGTCGTCTCGATTGCCTGACGTTCGTCAGGCGTTAGTGCCGCCAAGGCCGCGCGCAGTGATTCGCCCTGCTCACGCAACTTGAACACATCGCCCGGATCTACAGCGACCTCAGCCACTGGCTGCACATCGCCGCTATATCTGCGCTTTTTTCGACTCTCAAAGCGCAGGCGGTCGATCGCCCGCGAGCGCGCTTGATTCATGAGCCAGCCGAGCACCGTGCCGTTCGCGGGATCGTAACGCGCCGCGCGCCGCCAGACATCATGAAAGACGTCGATCGTGAGCTCTTCACTGGTTTCCCGGTTGGCCGTGATGCGCATTATTAAAGTGAAGACGATGCGATGCGACCTTTCGTAGAGTGCATGCAGCGCGCGCTGGTCGCCGGCGGCAATCGATTGGACGAGCCCAGCCCAGTCCTGCTCCAACACCGGAGGCTCGCACTTGGCATACAGCACGTCGCCTAGGGTCGCTGGCGCTGTTTGGGTACGTTCTTTGTTCACAGCTTTGTTCTTGGTGGAGACTGCGTGTTAGTCAATCGTATTCCGTCTTCACCTCAAAGTGCGGAGATAGAGCGGTAGCTGGCCCTGCTAGAGTTCGTTCACTCCACATGTTCTTGTTTAACGCGCGCCGGGTGTAGTCATAACGAATCAGATTTTCCAGGTACCAGAGAGCGTGCTCTTTGGTCTTTCTCTGTGGATCGACGAGCGCAAGCTTTTCCCGGGCGACTACGTATAGGGAGGGATTGCTCTTCCTCGATGCACACCCACCAGAAATCTCTTCCCGCACGAAGAGGCTGAGTCGGAGCGCAAAGCATCCGCGGGGGTTCAGTAAATACACATACGAGAAGTCAGTAATGTACTCCTTTTAACGCGCATCATACAACTGAGATGCGCTTCTGTATTTGGGTGATTTAACCCGCCGCTGGGCTGTTTCATCCAATCAAAATTCCGTCATCAAGAAAACTTCATCGAACGGTACCGTGCGCGCACGCCTACTGGCAACACTTGAAGTTGAATACCGGGATGTTACTGGTGGCATGCTGTGTGCACTATCAATTTCCGATTCCCCCCAAAAGTCGAAAGCAATAGAGGCGGCGCTGGATCAAAGTTTGGTTTAGGCCACGCCGGCAGTGACGCCTGAGACTGCGATTACCGAAGCACTGGAGATCATGGATCAGGAGAAGGTGAATGAGTTGCCCGTAGCGAAGGACGGACGGATAGAAGGATTCATTACGCGCGGCGGTGTGATGCGCTTGTTGCAGACACGCGCGGCGCTTGAAATGTAGGAGGATGAGAAGAGATGCGAAAGCGAAGGTTGGAAATTGCGATGGTTATCCTGATGACCGTTATGTCTATTCCTGCGTCCGCGCCCAGCATATCTGCCGGCACGCCGCAGGTTAACCCTCGGGTGGTAAGACAGATTCGCCATGAACTGGCGACCCTGCCTTATTACGGTGTTTTTGACTGGCTCGAGTTCGAGGTGAAACCTGATAACACAGTGGTGTTGCGTGGGTACGTGACGCGTCCCACGACGAAATCGGACGCCGAGGGGCGCGTCAAAGAGATTGAAGAGGTTAGGAATGTAACCAACGAGATTCAAGTGTTACCCCTTTCTCCCAATGATGATCGTTTGCGGATTGCGCTATATCGAGCGATCTACAACTGGAACTCACCTTTGTTTCGCTACGCTACTCAGGCGATTCCGTCCATTCACATAATCGTCGACCGGGGCCGCGCGATATTGAAAGGTGTCGTCAATTCCAAAGCAGACGCGCAGATAGCTTACATGCGTGCCCGCGGCGTTCCTGGACTTTTCGATGTGAAGAACGAGTTAGTGATCGAAGGAGAGCTGCCCCGGTAGATCTCGAACAAGGAGTAACTGTCATGCCGAAAGCTATAGGTGTCGATCTCGGTACAACCAATTCAGCAGTAGCAACTATGGAAGGCGATGCGCCAACTGTGATCGTCAACGCGGAGGGCGGGCGCGTCACACCTTCCGTAGTCGCATTTACGAAAACGGGGGAGCGCCTGGTCGGCCAGGTTGCAAAACGCCAGGCGGCTCTCAATCCGGAACGAACGATCTATTCGGTGAAGCGTTTCATGGGTCGCAAGTATTCAGAAGTAACCGAAGAGCTCAAGAACGTCACATACAAAGTAGTTCCTGGTCCCAACGATGCGGTGCGGATCGACATCGACGGCAAGCTCTACTCTCCGGAGGAAATATCTTCGTTCATCCTGCGC
>DASTOZ010000639.1:0-3520 GCA_035762365.1 Pyrinomonadaceae bacterium
CAAAGCGAGTCCGGCGTATGCGGCGCTGACGCAACCACAGCCGCTCGGGCTTAAGGAGATTCAGCAACTGCTCGAGCCGAACACGGTGTTGCTGGAGTATTCGTTGGGCGATGAACGCAGTTATCTATGGGCGGTTACGTATGAGTCGCTGAATACTTTCGTCTTGCCGAAGGGTGAAGACATTCAGAAAGTCGCGCAGCAGGTGTACCGATCGCTGACGGCACGGAGTGTGAACAAGTCGCTGGAAACTCCCGAGCAGCGACGAGAACGAATCGCACAGGCCGACCGGGAGTTTGAGAATTCGGCATCGACGTTGACGCGGATGATACTCGCGCCCGCCGCTGCCGAATTTGGGACAAAACGAATAGTGGTGATCGCCGATGGAGCTTTGCAATACGTTCCCTTTGCTGCTTTGCGGCAACCGGGAACTATTCGTCCGCTGATCCTGGACCATGAGCTGGTCAGTCTTCCTTCAGCGTCGTCGCTGGCAATTCAGCGTCAAACGCTGGCGAAGCGCACACCCGCGCCGAAAGGCGTCGCCGTGATTGCCGATCCCGTGTTTTCCGCGAGAGATTCGCGACTCAGATCCGGGACATCGACGAGTGCCTCCGCCGCGGATGACGACACGCGAATCATTGAACATGTTGGCGTCGGTTCAGGCGGTCCACTCAACGTGCGACGGTTGCCGTTTACGCGACAGGAAGCGGATCGCATTCTCGCCGTAGCGCCTGCCAGTTCGAACTTGCGCGCGGTCGACTTCCGCGCCAATCGATCGATTGCGACCAGCGGCGAGTTGAGCAACTATCGCTATGTCCACTTCGCTACGCATGGTTATCTCGACACCTCGCGCGCGGGACTCTCGGCGATCGTCCTCTCGCTCGTCGACGAACAAGGCAAACCGCAGGATGGATTCCTGCGCACGCACGATATTTACAACCTTAAGCTGCCGGCAGAGCTCGTCGTGCTCAGTGCGTGTGAAACGGGCCTGGGAAAAGACGTGAAGGGTGAAGGTCTCGACGGGCTGACACGTGGATTCATGTACGCCGGTGCGCGTCGCCTCGTAGTGAGTCTTTGGAACGTGAACGACAAAGCGACCGCCGGACTGATGCAACAGCTTTACGTGGGGATGTTGAAGAACAAGAAGACGCCCGCGGCGGCATTGCGCGCCGCACAGATCGAAATGCTGAAAGTGAAGCAATGGCAGTCGCCGTATTACTGGGCGGCGTTCGTGATGCAAGGCGAGTGGAGGTGAGTTATGAAAGTGATACTGATGTTTGTGTTGCTGTGCTTGATTACGGGTTCGTTCGTCGTGGCCCAGAAGTCGGATGAGGCCACGCGCAAGCTTTGGGACACGGCATACATCGCACCGACCGGTAAGAGTACTGCCTACCGCCGTTCGCGCAACAAGTATCGCATCGCGACGCCGAACGTGCCGGTTGACAACGTCGTGCCGGAGTCGGTAATCGGCGTGACGATCTGGCGTTTGCGTCCTGCGGGACGCGCCGACTCAGGCGAGAGAATCATTGTTCACGACGACAACGCGTCGCGAGAATACGTGCCGGAACGCATCTCCGCGAATACGAAACTAAGCGCCGGAGACCGTGTGCGCATCAGCGTTGAAGCGGCGCGGAGTGGTTACCTCTACGTGATCGATCGCGAACTCTATGCGGATGGAACTTTAGGCGAGCCTTATTTGATCTTTCCGACCACGCGAACGCTGAACGGCGATAACCAGGTAAGCGTCGGAAAGCTCGCGGAGATCCCCGCGCAGGACGACAGTCCGCCATTCTTTACGATCAGAAGGAGCCGGCCCGATCAGGTCGCCGAGATGGTAAGTGTGCTGGTTTCGCCGACGCCGCTCGAAGGCGTGAACATTACCGACAAGGCGCAGAAACTCACCAACGAGCAGGTGGCGAAGTGGGAACAGTCGTGGAGCAACAGTGTCGGACGACTCGAGATGGACGCGGTGGGCCAGACCTGGACCAAAGAAGAGAAGGAGGCCGCCGGCACGCGCGCGCTGACGGCGAGTGCGCCTCCGCCGCAGATGCTCTTCTACCGTCCAAAATCGAACGAAGCGATGTTCGTAAAACTCCGACTCTCGTATCGCAAGTGAACCCGCGGTTATCGGTGGTCGTAGAAGCGCCAGTTCGTCGTGAAGTCGCGCGTAAGTTTCTGGTTCATAATCGCCGCGCGCAACATCTCGATCGGGATGCGGTTCTCCTTCAACAGCGCATCGTTGTACTGCCGGTTCGTCATCTTTCCTGAATCGACCAGTTCCTTGTGCATCGCGTACTGCTGTAGCCCGCCGATGAGATACGCGATCTGATAGAGGGGGCCGTAACTGCCGTCGAAGGAGCGCCTCACTTCCGCCGTGGCATTATCGCGTTCATGGCCCACCTTGTTGACGAGCAGATCGATGCACTCCTGCGGCGTCATCTTTTCGAGATGAAAACTGAGCGAGAAGATGATGCGTGCGCAGCGGTGCATGCGCCAGAAGAGCATGCCGATTTTGTCTTCCGGAGTCTTTGCGAAGTTCAGGTCCCACAGCAGTAGTTCCCAGTAAAGCGAGTTTCCTTCACTCCAGAATGGCGTGCTGAACACGCCACGATAAGTCTTGTAGCGCTGGGCCATGAAGCCTTGCAGGTGATGGCCGGGGATCAGTTCGTGATGGACCGTCGCGCGCGAGAAGTGCCGGTTGTTGCCGCGCATGCTCATCATCTTTTGTTCGTGGGCCATCGTGTTGGTGGGGAACGACACCTGAATTACTTCGCCGCCGAGAAAAAACGGGCTGACGAGTTGCCGTTCAGGCGTCATCATTTCCATGCGCCAGCTTTCGCGGGCGAGTTCGGGAACAGTGACGAGATTGTTGTCTTCGACAAACTTGATCGCTTCGAAGGCGAGTTCGCGGATCATTTCCGGTTGTTTGCCGGGTTCGACGTAACGGTCTTTGACGTATTCGAGTGCCTTGTGCCAGTCGTCGCCATAGCCGAGTTCGCGCGACGCCTTTTTCATCTCGTTCTCGCACCAGGCCATTTCTTTCTCGCCGATCGCGATGATCTCTTCGGGTGTGTAGGGGATCATCTCGGAGCGGAGTTCGCTGATCAGTGCATCGCGCCCGATGGGATCGCCGACGATGTCGCTGGCGTCGCCGGGGCGTGCTGCGCTGCTGCCGGGTCGTTGAAAACCACCACCGCCGCCTTGACCTCCTTGGAAGCCGCCGCCGCCACCTGGACCGCCGCCGCGTGTTGCCGCCGGTGTTTGCCCGCCCTCAGTGCGAATGCCGACCACGCGTTCAGTGATGAAATTGGAATAGTTTGTAAGCGACTGATCGACCGATCTGTAGGGCTCTTCGTTCCACCACGTGAACATCGGATCGTATCCGTTGTAGAACGTGTACCAGTTTCTGAGATTCCCGCGGAGGCTGTTGATTGCCTGGACCGCGCGGTTCGCGACTGTCTTCTTTACTTGAACCGGTTCGATTGCTGTGTTCGTGTCGCCGGCGCCGGCGCGTCCGGGTCGC
>DASTOZ010000640.1:0-5143 GCA_035762365.1 Pyrinomonadaceae bacterium
ACCTTTGATCGGCATGTCCATCGGCGACGCTGCGGAAATTCTTGTCCCGGGAGCGTCAGGCTTGAAAGTGTTCTTGATCCAAACCGTGATGTTGTGAGTGATTGCGGGCGACATCGTACTCGGATGAATAACCTTCGCCCCAAAGTACGCAAGTTCCGCCGCCTCCTGATAGGAAAGATCAGGCACGACTACAGCTTCCGGAACACGTCGCGGATCAGCGCTGAAAACGCCGTCGACGTCGGTCCAGATCGTCACCGAATCAGCACCCAACAGTGCTCCGAAGATCGAAGCTGAAAGATCGCTGCCATTTCGTTTCAACGTCGTGGCGACTCCGTCGTGGGTCGAGGCGATAAAACCGGTGATGACAAGGAAATCGATCTCGGGAGAGTCGGCAAGCCACGCCTGTAACTTCTGTTTTGTAGCTTCCCAATCAACCGTGACACTGTTGGCAGTCGGTTCGACCACCAAAGTTTTGCGCGCATCGAGCCAGTTTGCGCGATGGTTTCCAGATTCGAGATACGCGTGCAGCAGTTGCGCCGACCACAACTCTCCGTGACCCGAGACGAATTCGACGATGCGTTCTGAAGCCAGTCTGGTGATCCAAACACCTCTCAACACTTCTTTGATTGCGTTGAAGTCAGAAACAACGGTTGCTTCGAGAGTGGAGCGTTGCGCGTCTTGAAGTTGTAGTGCGGCGATCGTGTTGAGGTGCCGGTTTTCAAGTGACTCGAGTTTCTGCAAGTACGAATCGTCCTGTGCAGCGGCAAGACTTACGGCTTCGATGAGCGCGTTCGTGACACCACTCATCGCCGACACCACAACGGCAACACGCTGATCCGATCGTGGCGCGAGAACTATTTCACACGCCGCTCGATAACAATCGGCATCGGCGAGACTGGTGCCGCCGAACTTGTGAACTGTCCATCCTGTACTCATATCCTGGCTGAGCTAAAGTAGTTCAACTCACATCGCTCTGGCAAAACTTTTGTTGTCTAGAAGATTTCCTACGAGCGTGTCCACGCTCTGCGGCCGTCCACCTGAGAGGGCTCGACAAAACACAAAAAGCCCGGCGGTTTGTCTTCCGCCGGGTTTTTCTTTTGAAGGTTTAAGGAACGATCTGCAAGGTTGCCGGCGCGCTGGTCAGGCCGTTCGCAGTCACAGTCAACGAGAGATTGCCTGTCGGCAACCCGTCAGGAAGCCGGACTATTATGAACGAGCCGGTCAGGCCAGTTACTCCTGTGATTGGCCCAACCCATTCAATCGGCAAGTTAACGCCGTTCGCTTGTACTAACAAAGTAACTGACGATCCGGGAAGCGGCGGCGACGTCCGTCCCAGGCTCGACGTGAACAACGTTATGCGCGTGTGACCATCGGTACTGAAATTCTGCGAATCGAGAATTTTGAAAGGTCCACGCACAAGAGTCACAGAGTTGACAGCGGCGGCATTGCCGGTCCCTGTTTCGTTGTAGATAACGGGCGGGGCCGGAATTACTCGCCAAACTCCATGGCTGCCATCGGTCACGCGGACCGGATTGCTGCCGTCGGCGTTCATGATGTAAAGCGCCGGACTCATTGGCCCATCGCGCAATGAAGTAAAGAGGATCTTCGTGCCGTCGGGTGACCACGCCGGTGCAGTGTCCATGGCTGGATTGTTTGTGAGTCGCGTTTGGCTGGTGCCGTCCGGATTCATGACGTAGATCTCGGCCTGACCGTCGCGGCTGCTCTGGAACACGATCTTCGTGCCGTCAGGTGAGTAGCGAGGCCAGAAATCGAAGGTCGCGTCGGTTAGCCGCAGGCCACTATGCGTCACGCGGTTGTAACGCCAAATGGCGTTGGCGCCCTCGAAGACAAGCGTCAGATCGTCCGGTGACCAATCGGGGTTAGCGGCGCCAACGAAGTCGTTGACCGGGATACGATTCGTCCCGTCTGCGTTCATGATCGAAAGCGTTGGCGGAGAACCCGGGCCGCCGGTACTGAATGCAATCTGACCTCCGTCGTGGGACCACGCGGGACCAAAGTCATCAGCCAGTGTGTTGGACAGCACTTTGAAGCCGGCGCCATCGGCGTTGCGGACGCAGATCCGTTGCGGACCGGCGAGACTGCCGTCAGGTTGCTGGAAACATCCGTAGGCGATCTTTCTACCATCGGGTGACCATGCCGGTCGCAACTCATCGCCGGCCGCGTTCGTGATATTGACGACGTTTGTGCCGTCAGGGTTTGTCAGGAAGACGTCGAAGCTGCCACCCTGCGAGACCTGTTTGACGAATGCGATCGGTTGCGTGGTCGCGCCTGGAACGGGAGTCGGAGTCGGCGTTGGGTTTGCTGAAACGTAAACAGCCGTCGCCGTCGTGTTGGCGTTCATGTTTACCGTCGCCAACTGACTCTGCACGTAATCTACGCCGTCGATTTGCCACTTCCAGAAAGTGCTCGTACCGACACTGGCCGGGGCCGTCAAATTTACGCTGACGAACTGGTTGTAAGTGCGTGTGAAAGGTGTGACGCCATTTCCCGATCCGTTGTTGTCGTTTGGCGAGACAGTTATATTCACGCCGGCGCTTGGGTTAATGGAGTTAACGGTCAGGACGGGCGGAGTTACATAAACGGCCGTCATTCTGACATCGCCATTAATCGCTACGTTCGTAGTAGCACTGCCACTCCAGTCTTGACCATCTCGCAGCCATAACTTGAAGGACGCTCCGTTGACCGAGGTGGGCGCGGTAAGGGTCACCGTCGTTCCGCGATTGTAGCTACGAGTGAATTCCGTCGTGCCATTGCCTGCACCCGTAGCATCGTTTGGACTGACTGTGATGTTTACTCCGTGGGCCGGATTCGACGACGCCACAGTGAGCACGGGTCGCGGCGCCGGACTACGACGCGTGAAGACAACCGACGTGGCGTTCGTCAGATCCTTCACGACGCGTTCGGACGAATGCGACTGCGAGACGTAAGGTTCGGGCCACCCATTGCCGATACCAACCACTGGCAACGTCTTCTGGTTGCCGTCTCCATAGCGCGTCGTTATCGTTCCGTCGTACCGCAGTTCGATCTCGAAGTTCACCGGATTCTCGCCGCGCTTGGTTGTGCGCGTGAGCGGGGTGTCGAACGTGACAGCTTTCCACCTGAAGATTATGCGTTCCGGGTCCTGGACCACGTAGACGTCGTCACCCTCACGCCGGTCGGTGCGGAGATCGTCCCACAGTCCGGCAATCATGCGACGCCCGTTCAACCAACGTTCGGAACTGAACGAATCGTCCATCGGAGCACCAAACAAATACAACGCCCCATTCGTGGAAACCGTAACCTGCGAAAACTCGGTGCCGTAGAACTTGAACAAAAACGGCAGATTGAATGTCTTGAACTCGTCGTCGCCGACCAGTCCCATCGGTGCTCCACCGGTGGAGAGCGGCGCGGCCGCCGTTTCGGAGATGATGTAAGGATCGCTAACGTTCGCATTCATCGAGATCGGTATTGACGCGAACGGACCTTTGTTTCCGGCATCGTCGACCGCGCGAACGCCGATGAAGCCTGACGGGTGTCGCCATGGAATCTTGACGGTGAGGCTCTGAAAAACACCCGGATCGTTAGGCACTGGACCAGCGAGAGGTGTCGCGAGGTCCCAATTCTGATCGGTGAAGCTCGTATCTGAGAAACGAAGTTCGTAAGCGGTCACCTTGCCGGAAGTTCCGTCGTCGCCGGGCGCCGTCCACACGAGCGTGTAACCTGGAAACTCGCTGAGTTGCGCAGTGAAATTAGTGATCGCCCCGGGCGCTGTTACGTCCGCGCTCGTGATACTTTGCACGGCCCTGCCGGCATCAATCGCACGTCCGGTTGAAATCGGAAGCACGTTGTTGAATTGCCACGGCGCTGCGTGGCCGCTGTACATCATCAACGAGCGAAGCTTCTGGACCGTGATGTTCGGCGACAACGCACAGACCAACGCCGCGGCGCCGGAGACGTGCGGCGCAGCCATCGACGTTCCGCTGAGGAAGAAGTAAGTGTTCCTGGGCGTGGTGCTCAGGATGTAATCACCGGGCGCGGTCACGTTTACGGTAGCCTCGCCGAAGTTTGAAAACGACGCTTTGATCCCGCCACCACCCGAAGCTGCCACGGAGATCAGGTTTGGAGAAATGTAATTCGCGGGATAGACCGGAAAGAGATCGTTAGTGACGTCTTCATTTCCGGCCGCGACGACGAACAGGATCCCCACGTCGTTCAAGGCGCGGATTGCGTCCAGCTCCGCTTGAGAAAATCCGATACCGCCGTAACTGTTGTTCAGGATGCGAATGTTCGCGCCCTTCGTGCCGCCTGACGACTGCCAGAGCTGGCGCATCGTCTTGGCGTAAGCGAGCGCGTTCAGTAAATCCGCAGACGATCCTGGACGGTCATCGGTAAGGAACTTGAGCGACATCAAACTCACTTGCCAATTGATTCCGGCGACACCGATTCCGTTATTGCCAAGCGCTCCGATCGTGCCCGCGACGTGAGTACCATGCGCGTCTAAGTCGCCGGCGTAGTTTTGCGACGGTGGAAAAGTAGGCTCGGTGTAGTCAAAGACGCTTGCGTCGTTGTGGGCGAAGTCCCATCCGTTGATGTCGTCGACGAAGCCGTTCCCATCGTCGTCGATGCCGTTGCCGGCAACTTCACCGGGATTGACCCAGACGTTCTGTTGCAGGTCTTCGTGGTTGACGTCGAAACCGGAGTCGACAACACCGACGACAACGCTGCGGTTGCCTGCCGTGATGCTCCAGGCTTGCTCGGCGCGAATGTCGTTTCCGGGAGTCCCGGGATTTCCGAATTCACTTGCGGGTTGACCTGTGTTGTTGAGTCCCCACATCTCCGCATACCGCGGATCGTTCGGGACCACCAGCGGTTTGCGAATGAAGTTTGGCTCCGCGTAGACGACGTCGGCCCGCGCACGGAGTGCTTCGATGGCCCGGCTGGTGTCCGCGGGATCGACTCGCGCAATTCGCAGCCCCTCCACAATCTCGAGACCCGGACCAACGGCCTTGACCGACATGGGAATCTGCCGTCCGGTGTTCTCGACTAACGTTTGAGCCCCGGTTCGTTTGCTCTTCGAGTCCGCACGAAAACGGACCAGAATCTCGCCCGGAACAGCGTTGGGAAAGGATTTCTTGCCTGCCCC
>DASTOZ010000641.1:0-3244 GCA_035762365.1 Pyrinomonadaceae bacterium
AGGAGATCGAGAAACGCCGCGAGTTAGAGATTGAAATGAAAGCGATTCGACAAGCGGCACTAGTCACGCTCGCTCGCATCAACATGGACCAGGCCATTCAGATCGCCACCAGTCAGCAACCAGGAAAGGTAATGACGGCGAGTCTTGATGCGAAGGGCTGGGAAGAGCCGGGCAAACTCGCCCGAGACGGAGTCGTTTTCTATCACGTCGTAATCGCGGATGAGGTCAACAACGGCTCGACGCACGTGTGGGTGAATGCTGTCGATGGAACAGTGATCAAGACGGAAAAGGAATTGCCGCGAAAGCAGCGCAGTCCCGAGAACTAACCACGGATCGAAACCACGGGTTACACAGATCCAATCGGTGTAATCCGTGGTTAAGCCGCCTTCGCCTCCCGCACCGGGGCCTTACCAAGTTCCTCCATCAACTGTTGAAAACTTGTAAGATCGAGCGACTGTGGTCCATCAGACAGTGCACGCTCCGGACACGGGTGTACCTCGATTATCAACCCGTCCGCGCCGCACGCAGCAGCCGCCTTCGACATCGGCGCGATCAAACTTCGCAGCCCCGTGCCGTGCGAGGGATCCGCGAGCACCGGCAAGTGCGACAACTCTTTCACCAGCGCGACGGCTGCCAGATCCAACGTGTTGCGAGTCGCAGTTTCGAATGTTTTGATACCGCGTTCGCACAAGACGACGTTTGCATTGCCGCCTGACAGCAGATACTCCGCCGCCAGCAACCATTCCTTCACCGTTGCCGATGGTCCGCGTTTCAACAGGATCGGTTTCTTTACCGGAGCGAGCTTTCGCAGCAGCGAGAAGTTCTGCATGTTGCGCGCGCCCACCTGAAGCATATCGGCGTACTGCGCAACGATGTCGACGTCTGTCTCGCTCATCACTTCAGTCACGATCGGCAGACCGGTTTCTTTGCGCGCCTGTTGGAGTAAACGCAACGCTTCGACGCCGAGTCCCTGAAAGTCGTAAGGCGACGTGCGAGGTTTGTATGCGCCGCCCCGCAGCATGTTCGCGCCTGCGGCTTTCACTGCGCGTGCCGTTTCCATCAATTGGTCTTCCGACTCGACCGAGCACGGTCCAGCGATCACGACCAGATTGCCGCCGCCGATCTTCGTTCCGCGCACGTCTACCACCGTCGGCGTCTGACGCAATTGACGGCTGACAAGTTTGAACGGATGTGCGATCTGAATCACTTCGCCAACACCTGGCGCCGCGCGTAGTGCTTCGATCTCCGAACGATTGCCGCCGCTACCGACAGCCCCGATGATGGTGCGTTCTTCACCCTGAATCACATGGGCCTCAAACCCAGACTCTTTGACTCGGTCGATGATGTGGTTGATTTCTGCCTGGGTTGCGGTGGTTAACATGTTGACGATCATGATTCGTGTTCCTTTACTGATAACAAGACAAAGCGGGTGTGGTTTTTCGGGTGGTCCTGGATGCTTTCGAGAATGATGTCGCCGCCGTAGATTTCGGCCGCGTGCCGGCCGGCTATGGCTGCGAGTTTGGGGTCGTTCTGTTTGACGATTTCGGCGACGCTGCCGGCGGTGTCGTCGGCGACGACTTGTTTGATCCGCGGATGGCGCGCGAAGAAACGCGTGCATTGCGCGAGAGCCATCGGGTGTGAGTGCACCGCTTCGACGCGCTCGAACGCGGCGCCGCGACAGCCGATCAGATGCTGATCGATCTGTAGTTCCAGTTCGTTGAGAATGACGAGCGAGCTCGCACGGATGCGACTGACGGAGGGTTGAACGATGCCGGCGATGCTGTTTTCGACGGGCGCCACAAGATAGTCGGCAATGCCGTCGCGCAGGCTGTCGAACAGCGCCGCAAATGTTCGTTGCGGCACCAGTTCGATCTCCGCGCCGAGCAGCTTGAGTGCGGCTTCTTCGCTGAACGCGCCGCGTTCTCCCTGAAACGCGACTCTTGGTCGGGGTTTAAGAGTTTCCATTGCCATTGCTGTAACTCACACTTACCGACTCGATGCGTTTCGATTCGCGAATGATGCGGCGGAAGAGTTTGTCGACGGCGCGCGGATCCAGCGGGCCGCTGTTGAGCTCCTGCAACCGTTGAAGCACGAGCCGTTCGCGGTCGGGATCGGGGATCGGCAGGGCCGCGGCCTTTTTCAGTGCGCCGACTTTCAAGGCGAGGCGCGCCCTCACGTTGAGCAGTCGAAGCAGTTCGACGTCGACTTCGTCAATTTCTTTGCGCCAGTGTTCGATATCCATGGTTCGTGCTCCGGGCAACAAAAAACCAGCCGCGACATCTCGGAATCGCGGCTGGCTCGTTGAAGGTGTTGTGCTTTTTCTTAGGTCGTCAGCACATCGTTTTCGCACGTCGCCAATCCGCTCTCCTTAAAAAAGAAGAAGCGGTAGGTAAAGGCGAAGTAGAAAAATGTGCGAGTGCTACTCATGACCTCGGCTACTATAGGCGGGTCGTAAAAATCCTGTCAAGATTTTTATTGTTGCCCTAAACAAGAACGTTGCTATTTCGTCGGATTTGGCGCACGATTCTCACCCCACGTTTTACGCGTCCGAGAGGGAAACACAAATGGCGACATTTGCCCGGAACCAGAACCAGGCTCAACAGAAATCATCAAGCAATCTCACCAGCTCGAATAGATCGACGCCTGCGACAAGTTATAAGGCGCGGCCCCTGCTGCACTTGCAGCGCATGATTGGAAATCAGGCGGTGCGCGGATTGCTACGGGCCAGAGATGATGGCGCTGGAGCCGATCCAAAAAAAGACGGTCTGACCTCAGCATCACCACCAATTCAAACCAACCTTGTGGTTAATACTGTCCGAGACGTCTACGAGCACGAAGCCGATCAGTTAGCCGAACAGGTGATGCGCATGCCTGAGCCGGAAGTTCAGGACGCTTGCGCCTGCAGCGGAGGTTGCGCCAAGTGTCAGCCCGAGCAGGCGAGGCAGGAACCGCGCTTGCAGACCAAGCACGTTGGCCCAGGCGCTACCGGACAAATCGCGGCACCTTCCATCGTCCGCGAAGTAGTAGCGTCACCGGGGCAGCCGCTCAGTTCATCGACCCGCGCATTTTTCGAGCCTCGCTTCGGACGTGACTTCAGTGGCGTCCGAGTGCATACAGACGCCATCGCCGTCCAGTCGGCGGCGGCAGTGAACGCCCGCGCCTACACCGTTGGGAGAGATCTCGTGTTCGCTCGCGGGCAGTATGCGCCTAACACGGCAACCGGGCAGCGACTACTGGCCCATGA
>DASTOZ010000642.1:0-5024 GCA_035762365.1 Pyrinomonadaceae bacterium
CCCGCAGCCGTTCGAGAAACGACTGCACGTCGCGACGACTCTTCGGATCGAGTCCCGTCGTCGGCTCGTCGAGCAGCAACAGTGGCGGATTGATCATCAACGCTCGCGCAATACTGATCTTCTGCTGCATCCCGCGACTCATCTCCTCGAGCGGCGTCGAAAACTTCGCATTCTCCATCCCCAGCTCCTCGAGAATCTCCATCACACGGACCTCCGCCTCGCGCGCCTTTTGCCCGTAAAGCAACGCCGTGTACAGCAGGTTCTCGCGCGCCGAAAGCTTCTTGTAGAACGCCGCGTCGACGCTGACACGCCCGATGATTCGGCGCACTTGTTCCTGTTGCTCCGGCAAGCTGTGGCCGAGCAAGTTGACCTCGCCGCTATCGGCAATCAACAGAGTCGACAGAATGCGGATCAAACTCGACTTGCCTGACCCGTTCGGCCCAAGCAGCCCATACGTCTCCCCTTCCGCGACGCTGAACGAGACGTTATCGACCGCGCAAAGCTCCGAATACTTCCTGAAACCCGTGCGTTTGCGGAAACTCTTACGCAGATTGCGCACCTGAATAGCTGGTTGCTGCATGATCACCTCACGAGTGGTCGCACGAAAAAACGACCACGAAAAACCGAAACCGTTGAATTGTTGTTGGAAATTAAGAGGCGGTTAGGCGCTCTCCACCACTCGAATACACTTCGAGCCGTGTGAACTAACTCTGGCAGGCAAACACAAAACGACCTGCAACAGAGTTAATGGCGGGGCCTAATCATGAGGAACAGAACAACTTTCATTGTCTAATCACCTGTGCCGTGCAGCCTAACGGAAGGTGGTACGTTTGGCAAGAGGAATTCGTTCCGCCGATCATCGACGCCCGTGCGCGATCTTCACCGCCTCGGGCAACGAACGAAGCCGCAGCATCGCCAGCACGCCCAGGAACGGACCCGGTGCGAGGATCATGAACGCATAACGCCAGTCGTGCACCTTCGAGATCAGCTCGATCGAGATCGTGGTGAGCAAAAACCCGATGCACATCTGAATCGTCAACGCGGTGCCGATGTACTGCGGATCGCCAAGCTCCGTCACGCACGACGAAAACTGCGCCGAGTCGGCGACAACCGTCGCCCCCCAGATCGTCGCGACGATCAACAGCAGCACCGGATTCCCACCGTAAAGTAACCCGATCACCAAACAACACGTGCCGCTGATCGCCATCGCCCACGACGTCACGGTCGTGCGTCCGACGCGATCCGCCAACAGGCCCGCGATCCCACACCCGACCGCGCCCGATCCAATCACGAGAAACGAACCAAGCTCCGCGAGTTTTGCATCTTCGCCCCGCGTCGCCAGACTCGCGCGAATCATCACCGGTATCCAGATCCACATGCCGTACAGTTCCCACATGTGACCGAAGTAACCGAAACTCGCCAGCCTGACGCCGCGGTTGCCAAACACGCGCACGACCTGCGTGATGTCGAACCGCGCCGGCGGCAGCGCGTGTGGACCGTCCGACACGAAGAACAACACGATTAGCCCGCCGATCACTGACAACAGCGAAACGAACAGCACGTTCGTGCGCCAACTGTCGCTGCCGACGGCGTTGACGAGATACGGCATTGCTTTGCCCATCGTCAACGCGCCGACCAGGACGCCGAGCGCCATCCCACGACGTTCGCGAAACCACGTCGCCATGATCTTCATGCCCGGCGGATAGACACCGGCAAGGCAGACGCCGGTCATGAATCGCATGCCGATCGCAGTCGACGGATCGTGAACGAACAAACCGAAGAACGCGTTTGCGGCGGCGCCGAGAAATGCCGAGACCGCGAAGAGGTGGCGAGTAGAAATGATGTCAGGAAGATTGAGTGTGGCCGAAAGTAGTGTTCCGGCGACGAAGCCGAGTTGGACCGCGATCGCGATCCAGCTGACCTGCGAAGGGGAAAGGCGCCATTCTTTTTCGAGTGCCGGAACGACTGCTGAGCCGCTGAACCAAAGCGCCATGCCCAGCAGCTCTGCTGCCGCGAGTAGTGTTAGTGCGTGCCACCGTCCGGGGGTTTGCGCCACAGGCTCCTATTTCATTGGCGTCCCGCTACCGGGAATCTCATGTAAAAAGAAAATTCTAAAAAATCTTTTTTCCATTGGTCTCGCGCGAGCGGGAAATACATTTAAAAGCAACTTAGTCACGCAAGATCAAATAACAAAATTTCCGCGGGTGTCTCGGCCACGATGTCCAACGAACTCTCACCCATCACGATCGCGCCGTCGCCCTGCTCCGCACGCTGCCCATTCACGCTGATCTCACCGCGCGCAACCTGAATCCAACCATAACGCGTCTGGTCCATGTCGCGCTTAACACTCTCGCCGGCGCCGAGGATCGAAGCAAACACACTGACGTCCTGATGCACCGTCACCGATCCATCGCGGCCATCATCCGAAGCAATCAACCGCAACTGGCCGCGCCGCTCGTCTTCACCAAACGCCTTCTGTTCGTAACCCGGCTCCAAACCCACCGTCGCCGGCAGAATCCAGATTTGCAGCAGATGAACCGCTTCTGATGTAGACGCGTTCTTTTCACTGTGCCTGACACCTGTCCCCGCAGTCATACGCTGCACGTCGCCCGGACGAATAATCGATCCATTCCCCATGCTGTCCTCGTGTTGCAGCGCGCCCTCGAGAATGTAGGTGATGATCTCCATGTCGCGATGTCCGTGCGTCGGAAACCCGCGCCCGGGCGCGACAAAGTCTTCATTGATCACACGCAACTGCCGAAAGCCCATGTAACGCGGATCGTAATACTGGTCGAATGAGAACGTGTGAAAGGTATTGAGCCACCCGTGATCGAAATGCCCCCGCTGCCTTGATTCCCTGAGCGTAATCATCTGTCTAGCCCTTCTTCGTGCGCGACAAAGACGGTGACGAGCTCGTTCAAGCCCTCAGCGTCCTGGTCGTCAAACCTGCCGATGCTCGGACTGTCGAGGTCCAACACACCAAGCAATCGTTCGCCATCAAACAACGGCACGACGATCTCGGAGTTCGACGCAATGTCGCACGCAATGTGTCCCGGAAACTCGTGCACGTTCGGCACGATGATCGTCTCACACTGCTGTGCCGCAACACCACACACGCCCATCCCCAGCGGTATTCGCACACACGCGGGATTGCCCTGAAACGGCCCGAGCACCAGCTCGTCGTCTCGCAGGAAATAGAACCCGGCCCAGTTGACGTTCGGCAACGAATTGAACAGCAGGGCGCTGAAGTTCGCGGCGTTCGCAATCAAATCGTGCTCGCCTTTCAGCAGGCTCAGTAGCTGCACGACGAGACTCGCGTAGAGTTTCTGTTTGGGGGATTGCGGGGCGACTGATTTTTTCGCGGCTTTCCTGGCCGACTTCTTAGCGGCTTTTGCCGGTTTCTTGCGGGTCAGTGTTTTGCTCATGACAGGTTCATTCAGATGTGGGTCGAATGCTGATCACTACGGATTTGGAAACAGGTGTGTTGCTCTTCTCGGCAACGTTTCGCACGGGCACCAGGACGTTGGCTTCCGGAAAGTAGGTGGCAGCACAACGCCGGGGGATGTCGTAAGACACGACGGTAAACTCTTTCGCGATTCGCTCTTCGCCCTCGAAATGACTGACGAGATCGACTTTCTGTTGTTCTCGCAAACCTGCCGCCGCGATGTCCTCGCGATTCAAAAACACGACGCGACGGCCGTTCTTGATGCCACGATAGCGATCGTTCTCGCTGTAGACCGAAGTATTGAATTGATCGTGGCTGCGAATGGTCATCATCAAATACTGGTCCGGCGCAAGATTGTGATCGGGAAGCGGGTGGATTGTAAACACCGCCTTGCCCGTTGCGGTATTGAAAACTCGTTCGCGGGCCGCGTTGGGAAGATGAAAACCGCCGGGCTCGCGCACGCGCACGTTGTAATTTTCAAACCCCGGCACGACGCGTTCTATGTGCTCGCGAATGAGATCGTAATTGCTCGCCAGCGCTTCCCAATCGACCGTGGTCCGATGTTCGAGCGTCGCTCGCGCGAGTCGCGCAACGATCTGCGGCTCGCTCAACAGTTCCGTCGACGCCGGCGCAAGCGATCCGCGCGACATCTGTACGACGCCCATCGAATTCTCGGTTGAGACAAACTGTGGTGCACCGGCCTGAACGTCGATCTCGGTGCGTCCGAGACACGGGAGAATGAGCGCGCGCTCGCCGGTGATTAAATGTGAACGATTCAGTTTTGTCGAGACGTGGGCCGTCAGGCGGCAGCGGCGCAGAGCAGCGCTTGTGAATTCCGTGTCGGGTGTGGCGGAGAGGAAATTGCCGCCGAGTGCGAAGAAGACGCGGCCTTGTCCTTCGTGCATCGCGTGAATCGAGCGGACGGTGTCGTAGCCGTGATTGCGTGGCGGTTCGAATTCAAACTCTTCCGCGAGACGATCCAGAAACGCAGCCGTTGGACGTTCCCAGATGCCCATCGTGCGGTCGCCCTGCACGTTGCTGTGACCACGCACGGGGCACAGTCCCGCACCAGGTTGGCCCACCTGCCCGCGCAACAACATCAGGTTGACGATCTCCTGGATGTTGCCAACGGCGTTGCGGTGCTGCGTGAGGCCCATGGCCCAACAAAAGATCGTCCGCTTCGATTCGACAAAGATTTCAGCGGCTGCTTCGATTGCTTCTCGTGAGACGCCACTTTGTTCGACGATCTCCTCCCACGAAACCGCCTGCAATGCCGCGGCGAATTCTTCAAACCCTGTTGTGTGGCTCGAAATGAAATTCCGATCGAGAGCATCCTCGTGCACGAGCACCGCTTTCGACAGTCCTTTCAACAGCGCCACGTCGCCGTTGATCCGCACCTGCAAAAACAGATCCGCCAAGGCTGTCCCCGACCCCAACATCCCCAACAAATGCTGCGGGTGCTTGAACCGCGTCATGCCAACCTCAGGCAGCGGATTGATGTGCACCAGCTTGCACCCGTTCCGCTTCGCCTGTTCGAGCGCGCTCAACATGCGCGGATGGTTCGTCCCGGGATTTTGAC
>DASTOZ010000643.1:0-4783 GCA_035762365.1 Pyrinomonadaceae bacterium
GGTCGAATCGATCGAGGTCTGCGCGCGCGTTTCGCCGGCGCACAAGCTGCGCGTGGTGACTGCGCTTCAGAAGCGCGGGCAGGTCGTTGCGATGACGGGGGATGGTGTGAACGACGCGCCTGCCTTGAAGAAGGCTGACATCGGCATCGCGATGGGCATCACGGGCACGGACGTTTCGAAAGAAGCGGCAGCGATGACGCTCACTGACGACAACTTTGCGTCGATTGTCGCGGC
Organism: Pyrinomonadaceae bacterium; assembly: GCA_035762365.1. GTDB lineage: Bacteria > Acidobacteriota > Blastocatellia > Pyrinomonadales > Pyrinomonadaceae > PSRF01. Next base: position 235 of record DASTOZ010000643.1, read on the forward strand.
GGTCGAAGAAGGTCGCGGGATCTTCAGCAACATCAAAAAGTATTTGATGTACCTGTTGTCGTCCAACATCGGCGAGATCGGTTTGATGGCGGGTGCGACGTTGGCGGGTTTGCCGTTGCCGTTGACGGCCGTGCAGATCCTATACGTGAATCTCGCGACGGATGGTTTGCCTGCGTTGGCGCTCGCTGTCGATCCGCCGGAAGAGGGACTGATGCATCGTCCGCCGCGTAATCAGCGCACGGGTATCTTCTCGAGACCTGTCGTGCTGCTGATGTTGGCGGGTGGGGTGTGGTCTGCGATCGTCAATCTGGGTCTGTTCGTGTGGGCCTTGAGCTCCGGTCGAAGCATTCAGGAAGCGATGACGATGACGTTCGTCTCCCTGGTGCTGATTCAGTTTTTCAAAGCGTACAACTTCCGGTCCGACCGGGAGTCAGTGTTGCACCAGCCGTTTGCGAACAAATGGCTGAACCTGGCGATCGTGTGGGAGCTGGTTATGCTCGGGTTGATTTTGTATGTGCCGCTGTTGGAGAGAGTCTTCGGCACATTTCCGCTGACGGCAATCGATTGGGTGATCATCGTCGTTGCCGCGTTTACAGTCTCGCCAGTGCTTGAACTGACGAAGTGGATCGAGCGGCGCTGGTTGGCCGCCGAACTCAATTGATCATCTGGTAAAGCCTGGGTTCCCGCTCACGTCGCTACTTTGCATCGAGCGGGAGCCCGGCGTCCTTCCATGCATCGAACCCGCCGTAAAGTGGATGCACGTTTTTCCAACCGTGGCCGGCGAGTTCTTGTGCCACACGGGCACTCGAAGCTTCGTTTGGTCAAGTGCAGTACGTGATTACTGTGCGATCGTGCGGGATCTCGTCGAGATGCTGATCAACCTCGTCAGCCGGCACTCTTATCGCGCCCGGCAGCTTCTGATCTGACTCACCCCATGCCTGCGGATTGCGGGTATCAACAAACGTGAACTGTTCCCCCCTGTTCAACCGCTCTCCGACTTCGTCAACTGTGATTCTTGTAACTTCCATAGCCTGAGTTATGGCATCACGTGAAGACACAGATATCACGAACAGCACATATTTGTTTGGCGGGGCCGGAATGCCCGTGCGCCCTAATCCTCGATTTCCCAACGCACAATCGTCCGGTATACCTTCTCGCTGATGAACTGCGTGTCGGTTAGCACGCGCGTCTCGTGGGCGTTCACGATGCCCGTTATCGGCATGTCGAACACCTCATACTCCTCCGCGTCCACAGCCCTCACCTTAATCTTGACGTCCCGGTCTTTTCCGGTCGTGTTGCGGACGTTCACTTTGACGGATATCTCGAGATCACTATCCTCGTCCGGTCCATCGACTACCTTGTGAGCAAGCCCGCTGAATTCAAGCCCTTTGGGAAGGGAGGTGGCAGGGCTGATCAGAGGCAACGTCAAGATCAGCGCAAAGGTAAGCAATGGTCTGAGCATTAGTTTCTCCAGTGAGCAAAGTCACAAACCGCAGTTTGTGGTGGAGAATATATCCAGTTATGGTCTATTCACTCAACGTTGTGCTTCGCGAGCGGTATTCGGTGGCGCTCTGGCCCGTTAATTCTTTGAACGTCCTCGAGAAATAATGACTGTCAGCAAATCCGACCCGAACCGCCACCTCTTTCACACTATACCGATGAGAAGCTAGCAGACGTTTTGCCTCCTCGATTCGCGTGTGACGCAACAAGTGGCGAAAACTGACGCCGACCTCCTGGTTCAAAATGTGCGACAGTTGCACCGCTGAAATCGGTAATGAGTTCGCAACCTTCTCGAGGTCCAACTCCGGATCCGCGTAGTTGTCGGCGATTATTTTCATCACATTCCGCACCGTATCGAAGTTAAGCTCTTTGTCCGTATGCTGACACGGTCTGATTGGAAAGAGCTTTCTCACCGCTTCAACCAGCTCGAGATCGTTCTTATGCGGTTGATCGCTTAACACAAATTCTCCGCGAATGATCTCTCCATCACCATTCTTAACCTCGACGCGACGAAGAATAAGAATTGGCACATGAGCGTATGCTTCACGCAGTTGACTGATAAACGGCCTTCGCACTGGAAACTTCGGAGCGCCGATCACGATGAAGTCTATTTCATCATCCCGATCGAGCAGCGTTCCGTTCCCTTTCGTTTTGACCGAGGTAACTCGGGTGCACGGAGCGTTGCGGATCATGGCGGTGACGTGCTCGCACAAATCGATCGCCATAACATTCAGCTTCTCCTCTGGCTGTTGGATCTCTTTTTCCTCGGTTGCCATCTTCTTAATCCTTCAATAGAGCGCGAGACTCGTGCGGCGAGAAAAGTCCACCGACGGCGCCGGCCCGGCAGATACCGAGCTGTGGAAGAAAACTCTTTCGTGACAACTCGAGGTGCAGTTTTCCCTCCACAGGACTCATGACGACCTGTGGAAAAGTTCACCTCATTATTGCCGTCCGATTGTCGGATGGTTGCAAACGGAAGAAAATCGCGAGATTGATCGGCCTACGAACAAATGGATCGGTAAAAGTCCATCTTTAAAAACGCTTCTACACGACAAACGACTTGAATCATCACGATTTCGTGTTAGATCTTTTTCCGCGCGCCATCCCTGCGTGTTGCGTTGGGCAGTTCTCGCCAGCGTAAATCTTCACCAAGTCAGTCCCGACGTGAAGAGGTTTCTCTTCAGAGCATAAGCAAAACGGAGCAGCGGTTCCGCAGTGTCGGACTGTGTCCGTTTGAGGGTCTTGCTCAGATCCGAACCGTGAGCAGTTGTCGGCCGTGACCGTGAGACGTGTTTGGCCGAACGGTCGAAGTGTGTCTTCAGCGCGCGGTCAGTTTTTCAAAGAAATTCTTGGCGAGGTTAGTTACTCAGCCATTGAGGAAAGGTTCAGTGAATTACAAAAGCTCCAAGCAAAATATTTCTTCTTATTGTTACCGTTTATCGATCGTTCTCATAGTGGCATTGCTTGCTTGCGGAATCGCGGGAGTCAGCAAAGCCTTCAATACGTGGCACGAAACGCCGGCCTCGGCCCAAGCTGTCAAGACCGCAACCAGCAGTAACTCGGCGGTCCATAACGCTTCAAAAACCCGATACACCAATCATTTTGATCCACTTCACGCTCAGACTACCGGCACGCTCCAAAACTCTGAGTGCGATCTTGTCGTAGAGCGTGCGATTGCCGCAGCGCACAGTTTGTCCGTAGATTCAGCAGCGCCGTTGCTGATCACGGAAAGTGATTCAACTCGCGCCATAGCCTTCGACTCGGTGACCTGCAAAACCGAGCCATTTACAACCACATCATCGATTTCCTGGACCTCGGGCGCCGACCAACAAACGAGAGTGTCACTATTCGCGATGAATATTGGACCATCGTTTGGCGATCCGGCCGCTTCGTCGATCACAGTTGACGCGGAAGACTTCGCCCACAACCGTTACGCCCTGCTGGTTGAATCAGTCTCCGAGGTCTCAGGTTCCCCTGGCTTGAACATGTTGGTTGTCAGACTGGACGAAAGCCTGCCGTCGGCTGGCGACGTGCTGATACGGATTCATGCTCACGGTAAGACGAGCAATAGTGCCCGCATTGGAATCGAATCGGTCGGCGCTGGTCTGCCTGATGATTCTGCGCCCGCGCCGATGGGAACTGACAGCGCAACTACGCTTCTGGCGGTGGAGACGCTGCCGTCAGTCACAAGTTTCGAGTTGCGCGATGCGGCAAACAATGTCTACGTAGTTACGAATGGAATGCAGCTCGTCACGGGTCGAATGCCCGAGCCACTGACAATCTATGCTCGTACTGGAACAATGGAACCAGCCAGCGTCCGTTTAAAACTCGCGAACGTTGAAGATCGGATCGATAACCAAACTCCCTTTGCCACAAACCCATTCAGTTTGTCGCAGTTGCCGGTAGGCACTTCGCAGATCATGGCAACGCCATACACGAGAAAGAGCGGCAAGGGGTCGCAGGGGACGACTCTTACAATATCTTTTCAGGTGACAACTTCAACGTCGCCGACGCCCACGCCGACTCCAACACCCACTGCAACTCCGACGCCGACTCCAACGCCGGCTCCGTTGCAGGAATCTCCGAATAACACACGCGTTCCGCCATCGACTCAGATCGTGGATAGCACTGGCGTCGTCTGGACTCTTGCATCTAACGGAGCGATCCTGCGCAACGGTAGCGCATCGGCTGGCGGGTCCGGTTCTCAGATTCTTTACTGCAACCGAATCGTCTATGTGTACGGCGACAATTCCCAGTGGTGGCGATGGTCTGGTGGATGGGTACTGGTCGGGAGCGTTGATCCTTGTTCTGGCGGCACACCAGCACCAACGCCGACGCCCACACCAACGCCGACACCCACACCAACGCCTACACCTACTCCGACCACAAAGATCATCTACGTGGCTCCAAACGGCGTGCCTGGCAACAGCGGGACTTCAGCGACATCTCCGATCGATCTGGCTACCGCGGTCTCAACCAGTGGTCCTGTTCGTGCTGGTTACACCGTGCAACTGAGTGCCGGCATTTACCGCTATGCGTCCGTGAACTT
>DASTOZ010000644.1:0-4834 GCA_035762365.1 Pyrinomonadaceae bacterium
GTGAACTAACCAAGCCAGAACCCTAATCGACACAAATAGTTGAGGAAATCCGCAAAGCTATGTTAGAGTCGAGCCACGATCTTACCAACCGGAAGACGAGGCTCAAAAACGGATGTTCGATATCGTCGACAAACACTGGCCCATGTCAGAGGGCGATGGGAAGGCAACACGCAAGAAGCGGCCGCGCATACTCGCGATCACGACCGATTGCTGCACGGGTTGCTCCGGATCCCCGGCGTGTATCGAGTATTGTCCGATCGAAGCTTGTATGTTCTGGGTGCCGGATGAGGACCATCCGCCGTTTGGACGAATCGAAGTAGATCCCTACCTCTGCATCGGCTGTCAGAAGTGCACCAGCAAAGGTCCGGACGGAGCGTTTCTTGATGGCTGTCCGTGGGACGCGATCGAGATGGTCCCAACCGACGACTGGGAAGCGCTGCACGGCATCACACTTCCGGACGCCCCGCCCGCCCCGCCTGCTTGATTCATGGTTTCGACACGGAACGTTTTGAGAGTTCTGTTGTCTGTCTGAGAGCTTCTTCGTATTGTCGATGGAGCTCACGTTTATGCCGCGCTCTTCCTGACATCTCAGCCAGTTTTTCGAGCTCCGAGAGAATATTGGTTTTGTAGCTCCAGGCGGATTCGCTGTCGGGCGTGAGCGTTATTGCCGCATTGACCATTTCCAGGGCGCGGTCCGCACATTCTTTGGCTCGCTCGAATTCAACCCGTTCTTTAGGCAGCTTGTATTGGATGTACGCTTTACTTCCCCTAACGATCGTAACCTTGGTGGCCGGTTGTTCGGTGATGTTGAAGGAACATTCCCAGTCTCTCGATGCAAGCACTACAAACGCTTCGGCGCGTTTCTCGTTCGCGATCGAGCCATCCAGCGCGCGCTGAAGTATCCATGCACCAAACAGTCCATCTTCCTTTAATGCCTTGAAGAGATATGCCACTGCTTTATACGCCTCGTCATCACCCGGTGAATGCGCGATGACCCGTTGATAAGCGACGATTGCCTGGCGTGCCTTCGCAATGTTCTCCGCCGCGAGATCGCCGGGCCGGTACTGCGCATGAATCGTCCGAGCCGCAAACTGTAATGCTGTCTTGTTTTGAGGATCGAGCTGCACTGCTTTTTCAGCACGGGCCTCCGCTTCGGCCCACTTTCCGTCGCGGTACGCCTCAGCGGCTGCATTCAACTCCCGCTTAACTTCAACTGCGTTGGGAGTGGGTGCGGGATTCTGCGCCCACAGTAGCGCGAGGAGTGCGATCGTGACGGACAAGGAACTTAACGGTTTCATTGAGGCGTACTCCCGGGCCTGCTCTGCAGAACTTTGGCCGTGAGGTCTGCCTGTTGGCTGATGCGTTTCGAAGATGATGAGGTATACGTCTGAACCACTGGCACGTCATCTTTGCGGCCGATTATCGTCAATGCACGCAACGCCTGGAAAACACTCGCTTCGTCGGAACTCAAACTCATCACTTCATCGCCTGCCAAAACCTGCGCGCCGTTCGTCTTCAGGATCTTGCTGATCCGCCCAGGCAAGGGCGACCGCAACTCTATCACCCTTCCGTCCGGTTCCTGAATACGCGCCAGTAACGTCGTGCGCGTGACTTCCGAGTCCTCTTTCAAACTACTCACGATCACACCGCTTGCCGGCGCGCGCACCGGATACGGGCCCAGGATCGAAAGCACCTCATTGCGCCCACTCGCATCGTTGAACCTTACCAATGCCAGCGCCGCGTTGCGACGTACCAGTGGTTCCTGGTCGTGAACGAGTTTCTTCAGCGCCTCATGAAACTCGGGCGACTGGTTATCGTGACCCATCACCCACGCCACTGTAAGCCGAAACTCCGTCTCCGGATTGCTGCTCAATGTGACGAGCTGCGGATACCAGGTCTTCGCACTGGCGTCGCGGCGTTCGATACGGTCCTGGATTTGATTGAGTGCGTGTTGGACGTGACGAGGGTTATTAACGTCGTTCAGGTATTTCGTGATGTCGGCATCCGAGAGTTCGCGTCCGAACCAGGTGAAGTACCACGCGAGAAAGGTCGCGGAGACAAACAGCAAGGCCAGCAGAATGAGCCATCCTGATCCGGGCATGCCTTTGCGCGCTTCGACCGCGCGAATTCCGGGATGATTGCCGTTGCCGTCTTCTGTCATCGAAGAAGAACCAAACTCAGGAAGGATAGATCTGGTAAAGCATAAGATAAACGATCACGCCGGTGATCGACACGTAGAGCCACAGCGGGAGAGTGATGCGAGCGATGCGGCGGTGGCGTGCGAAGTCGTTGCGAAACGCGCGATAGAAAGTCAGAGCCACCAGCGGGACGATCACGATCGCCAGTACCGTGTGGGTCATCAGGATCGTGAGATAGATTGGACGAACAATGCCGGTTCCCTGAAAACGAGTGGCACCGTGATGGTAGTGATACGTCAGATACGAAGCCAGAAACAGCAGTGAGACCACCAGCGCGCTGATCTGGCAAGCCCGGTGCGCCGCGACGTTACGCGCCCTGATGAATCGGTAACCGCTGAATAACAGGATGAAGCTGGCGCCGTTCAGACAGGCATTGACGTGCGGCAGGTAGGAGATGAACTCGGGGGACAACACAGATGCTACTTTTGCGCGGCCGCTTGCTTGCCTTTCTCAGTCAAAGAATAGAAGTCGTTTCCCTCTTCGTTTAGCAGGCCCTCGCGTACGAGTCTTTCGACGATATCGAACACGGCCGTGCGCGCGTCAGGGTCGTTTCCGCCGGCCTCGAACAACTCGTGCAGATCGAGCGTCTCTTTTCGCCAGTGCGCGAAGCTCCCCAACACTTTCCTTGTTAGCTCATCCACGATTGAAAAACGATTAATCCTTTACTTCAGCCTGCTTCATTCGATTGACCATGGCTTTTACATCGGGAGGGACCGCCCGGCCCTTGGCGTCAAGCAGTGGAGGTGTTGCCGCAGCAGATCTGACCTGGCCCCAATTCGCTCCGCCCGCGACCGCAGGCGCACTCGGTCGCTTGACGAACGGCACCGGCAACTTCCCTTCGGACCACAGATAAAGCACTGGGTTGACGATGAACACCAACGCCATCACCAAACAAACGGTGATGACAAACAGGTTGTCGGTGGTGAAAAAGTCACCGGAAAGGATTGCGCTGATGACGATGACCGCCAGGAAACCCAGCGCCGCCAGGATGCAGAGAATGTTTAGCAGTCCAAGTTCTTTGCTCATAACGAAGGTCTTGGGTCTTTGGCCTTGGGTCTTTGGTCTTGGGTCTTTGGTCTTGGGTCTTTGGCAAAGTACCAAGTACGAAGCACTAAGTACAAAGACCTAAGACCTAAAACCAAAGACCATAATTAATGTCGCGCTTTTCCGGTGGGCTTCTTTCTTTCGTTTATCTCCTCATAGCCACACCGTTCGCACTGCCAGATGGGGAACGCAGCTTCCGGGTTTGCGGTCGCCTCGTAAACAGCGCGGTTCGACGGAATGATCTTGCCGCCGCAACGCGGACACGAGCGCCCGCGCGTCGTTTGCTTTTCCACGTCCAGAGCGAGGGGATTATCGTCAGCCATTTCCTCGATAACGCCTCAACAATATAAAGATCGAACAGAAGATCGTAACCGGCGGCACCAGGAGCACCAGCACGCCGAGATTGAGCCCCCGAACGAGTCGCGCGTTCGATGAGTTAGTCAAAGCCGCGCGACACATCGAACACTGCGCTTCCACGTCGATACCCGTGAAGAGCAGCACGACGGCCGTCGCCAAAATAACCAACAACAACGATCGCCATCCGAGCAAATTCATTATGGTTCCTCGACCGGCGCCGGCGCCACGGGCGGGGGCTGCTTGAACTGGTACCGCAAACCGATGGACCGGTAACTGTCGGGGAAAAATACAAACAACAACAGGATACATACTACCAGCATCGGCACCAACGTAATGATCAGGCTCAATCGCTCAAACTTCAAGTGCATGAAGTAAGCCATGATCAGCGCCGCCTTGATCACTGAGAGTCCGATCAGGATCGTCAGCATGATGTGAATGGGCATCGTTACGTAGGCGAGAAAGATCTCGATCAGCGTCAGCACCACCAGCCAAACCCAGATGGAGATGAACAACTTGTTGCTGCCGGCAAAATGTTCGTCTGCGTGCGCGTGTGCGTTCATTCCCGTTCCTCCGTGGCTTAGTGGCCTCCTGCGGCGGCCAGCAGGTGGTGCATGTCAACCGACATGATGTAAATCAGCGGGAAAACAAACATCCAGACGAGGTCGACGAAGTGCCAGTACAAACCGCTAATCTCGACGTCTTCATGTTTGAGTTTCTTGATTCGGCCGGCGACGACTAAGAGGTAAATCACTCCGGTCGCAACGTGAAACATGTGCAAACCGGTGATCGTGAAGAAGGTCGCGCCAAACAATGGGCTCGGCGGGACGCCTTCAGTCGTCGTAAACACCTGCACCCATTTCTCAGGCAGGTAGAAGGGACGCATGCCCTGTTCGATGAGGTGACTCCACTCGATCAAGTGGAGCACGATGAACGCTGCGCCGAAGAATATCGTCGCCAGGATCCACTTCCGCGCCTTCGCCTTGTCGCCCTTGCTCGACGCCGACACGCCAAAGACCATCGTCAAGCTGGACGACAGCAGGCAGAACGTCATCACCGAGGCAAAAACGATGCTCGGGTAGAACGGAAACGGCGTGGGCCAAACGTTCGACGCGCGCAAGTAACTGTAACCGATGAGGAGCGCGGAAAACGTCAATGAGTCGGAGACGATGAACAACCACATCCCCAACTTGCGATGGCCGACCCGATACGGGAGCGCGCCGCCTTCCCAATCCACT
>DASTOZ010000645.1:0-6346 GCA_035762365.1 Pyrinomonadaceae bacterium
GGCCGTCGTGAAGGAGGCTTACGACAAGTTCAGGAACGATCCCGGCGGCAAGAATGCCGATTACATTCCGTACCTCGCCCAGGTCGATTCAAAACTCTTCGGTATCGCGATCGTCACCACTGACAACCAGGTGCTGTCGATGGGCGACATCAAGTACGCGTTTTCGATCCAGTCGATCTCGAAAGTCTTCTCGCAGGCGCTGGCGATGGAGGAGCTTGGACCGGACAAGGTGCTCGAGAAAGTGGGTAACGAACCGACTGGTCGCGCATTCAACTCCGTGTTTGCGGTTGCCGACATGCCGACACATACCGGCAATCCGTACGTGAATGCGGGCGCGATCTCGACCGTGAGTCTGATCTCGGCGAAGACGGCGGATGAGAAGTGGAACAAGATTCTCGACTTCTACAGCCGCGTCGCGGGCGAAAAGCTCTCGCTGATCGACGAAGTCTACAAATCGGAAGCCGCGACTAACACCGGTAACAAAGCGCTGTCGATGTTGTTGGCCAAATACGATCGCATTTATGCCGATCCGTTTGAGTCAGTGGACGTCTACACGAAGCAATGCTCGGTCGGCGTTAACGTGGTCCAACTCGCTCGCATGGGTGCGACGCTCGCCAACAACGGCAAGAACCCGCAGACGGGCGAGCAGGTAATCAAGGCCGAGAACGTGCCACACATTCTTTCGACGATGATCATGGCGGGTTTGTATGACGGCTCGGGTGGTTGGGCCTGGCACGTCGGTCTGCCCGCAAAGAGTGGCGTCGGCGGCGGGATCGTCGCGGTCGTTCCGGGCAAGGGCGCGATCGCCGTCTTTGCTCCGCCGCTCGACGAAGCAGGCAACAGCGTGAAAGCGCAGAAGGTGATCCAGTACGTGGCGAACAGGCTCGACTTCAACCTGTTCTCGCCTCGTTCGGTTGGTTTGAAAAGCACCGAATAGAACACAGGGCGAACACAGGGAAAAATGAATTCAACTCTTTCTCTTTTCAAGACAGCAACGCGGCGTCGCAGCTTGATGCTGCGCGTTGCGTTGCTGGTCAAATTGATTCTGACCTTCAACCTGGTTTGTTTCGCGCAAAGTGACAAAGCACCATTGACGCCGGATGAGCGTGCCGAGTTGTTGAAGTTAATCCGCGATCTTCAACAACGCATCGAGAAGCTCGAAGCCGCGCAAAAAGTTTCGGTAGGCACTGTCGAGCCCGTACCAGCGGAAACAACACCAGCACCAACCGCGACGGCGCCTGCGCCACCCAACACGCCACCGGCGCCAGTCGTGGCGCCAACGGCGAAACAGGATGATGACGACGAAGACAGGTTCGACGGCCGCTACACACCAAACCTCGGTTTCAAAGTCGCCAACACGGAATACGGCGACTTGAACGTCAGCATCTACACCTACGTCCGTTATCTGAACCAGCTCGGCCTCGACGAAAACTACACCGACGCCTTCGGCATTACAAAATCTGTTCAGAACCGCCAGGACGTGCAACTGCTGAAACTGCAGATCAAGTTTCTTGGGTGGATACTGAACCCGAAGATGCGCTACTTCCTTTACGCCTGGACCTCGAATGCCAACCAGGGGCAGGGCGCGCAGGTGGTCCTCGCCGGCAATCTTCAATACACCTTCAATAAATACTTCACGCTGGGCGGTGGCATCAGATCCCTGCCCGGCACACGCAGCGTCGAAGGTAACTTTCCATTCTGGTTGAGTGTAGACAGCCGGCTGATTGCAGATGAGTTCAATCGCCCGTCATACACGTCGGGACTTTGGGCCACCGGCAACATCACCGATCGACTGAAGTACCAGGTGATGGTGGGCAACAACATGAGCACGCTCGGTGTGCCCGCGAGCCGCCTGGACAACGGCCTGAACACAGTGTCGAGCTCGCTGGTGTGGTTTCCCACCGGCGATTTCGAAAAAGGTTTCAGCGATCAGGGTTGGGGCGACTTCGAACATCACGAGAAGTTTTCCACGCGTCTCGGTTTCCATTTCTCACGCAGTGACGAAAACCGCGAGAGCCAGCCAAGCTCGGAACAGTTTGAAAACACGCAGCTCCGGTTGTCTGACGGTACGGTCATCTTCACACCAGACCTGTTTGGACCAGGCGTCAACATTACCGATGCTCGTTATCGGATGATGACGGTCGACGGCGGCTTCAAGTATCGCGGCTTTTCGCTCGAAGGCGAGTACTTCTGGCGCTGGCTCGACAACTTCCGCGGCGAGAACACCGGAGGCGTTCCGCGGCTCTTCGATCACAGCGGCCAGATACAAGCGTCGGCGATGGTGGCGCCACAAAGACTTCAGGCTTACGCGGGTTATTCGAAGATCTTCGGGCAGTTTGGTCAGCCGTGGGATTTCCGCATCGGCACTAATTTTTTCCCGTTCAAGAACAAGGTCGTCCGGTGGAACACCGAGGCGCTTTATCTCTACAGGTCGCCCGTCGGCTACACGTCAGTGCCTTTTGCGATCGGCGGGAGGGGCTGGGTTTTCCACTCGAATCTGGAGTTGGCGTTTTGAAACCACGGATCTTACAGATCGTCGTAATCAGCATTGCGCTTCTCGGTCCAACTGCGGCCAGCGCGCAGAAGACCGATGACTATCTCTTCAACGACTCGCATTTCCACCTGACCAACTACATCCAGGAGGGAATCAACGTCCGCGACTTTCTCAAGATCATGGGAGACAAAGCAGGTCGCGTGGCTTTGTTTGGTATTCCGTTACAACAGCAATGGTCGTATCGCGTCGACGAAAATCGCGGTCCAACCTATTACCTGAACTCCGACGCGCCTCTTTATTACTACTCATTCACCGACGCGTGGATCGCGATGTCCTACAAGTCTCTTTCAAAAGAAGAGCAGGCACGCTTCGATCCGATGATCACCGGGTTCAATCCGACCGACATGTACGCCGCCGATCACATTCGACGCGTGCTTACGACTTTTCCCGGCGTGTTCACGGGTATCGGCGAGTTCAGCATTCATAAGGAATTTGTGTCAGCGAAGATCGCGGGTGAAGTGGCGAGTCTTCAGGACCAGGCGCTCGATCGTCTCATCAACTTTGCGACCGAAGCCGGCCTCGTTGTGTTGATTCACAACGACGTCGACGTGCCGTTTGCCAAACCAGGCGCCGAGCCGGCGTATGCGGCGCAGATGAAAGCTCTGTTCAAACGTCATCCGAACACGACGTTTATCTGGGCCCACATCGGCGTCGGTCGAATTATTCGGCCGGTGAAAGATCAGGTCGCCATCGTCGAGGAGATCATCAACGACCCGCAATTGCGCAACGTTCATTTCGACATCTCGTGGGACGAGGTGGCGAAGTACATCGTGGCGACGCCCGAATCGGTCAAGAACGCCGCGACTGTAGTCAACAAGTATCCCGACCGTTTTCTATTCGGCACGGACGAAGTCGCTCCGCCGAATCAGGAGAAATACCTGAAGGTCTACAACCAGTACGAGCCTTTCTGGAAACTCCTGACTCCGGCAGCGAGCGAGAAAGTTCGCAAACGAAACTATGAAAGAATTTTCGACGAAGCGAGACGCAAGGTGCGCCACTGGGAGGCCGCAAACCTTACGCCACGCGCTTCGAGCATGGCCAACTAATTCGTTCGAACCACGACTCACGTGAGTGAGGGGAGCTTTCTCATGGACCTTAAAAAAATGCGAACCACATGTTCGCTAAAACTAATTCGCTGTCTTGTGGCGATCGGTGGCGCGCTGTTGATAGTGCCTGGAAACGCACTGTCGCTCGTACCTCCCGTGGCCCAGGACAACACGCAGGCGTCGGTAACGATTCCGCCGGAACAACTCGACTCGCTCGTCGCGCCGATTGCACTTTATCCCGACAACCTGCTGAGTCAGACACTCGTCGCGTCCACTTACCCGCTGGAGATCATTCAACTCCAGCAATGGCTGGAAAGAAATCCGGACCTCGTAAAAGACCAGAAAAAACTGACCGAGGCGGTGAAGAAACAGCCGTGGGACCCGAGCATTCAGGCGATGGCGCCGTTGCCTGACGTCGTGAAGCGCTTGTCGGACGACATTCAATGGACCACGGATCTCGGCAATGCCTTTCTGGCCCAGCAGAAAGACGTGATGGACGCGATCCAGCGCATGCGCGACAAAGCGAAGGACACGGGGGCGTTGACGTCCAACCAGCAACAGAAGGTCGAGACTAAGGTCATCGAAAGCAAAGAAGTGATCGTGATCGAACAGGCCAACCCGCAGGTCGTTTACGTTCCTTCTTACAACCCGACTGTTGTTTATGGCGCGCCCGCGTATCCGTATCCGCCCATTTACTATCCGCCTTCGACCGGCGCCGTGATCGCGGCGAGCGCGATCTCGTTTGGCGTCGGTTGGGCCATGGGCGCGGCGTGGGGCGGCGGCTGGGGTTGGGGTTGTGGTTGGGGCGGCGGCGACGTCGATATCAACATGAACAACAACTTCAACCGCAATACGAACATCAGCGGCGGAAACCGTGTGAACAACATTCAGGGTGGCAATCGCGGTAAGTGGCAACACAATCCGTCGCATCGCGGTGGCGCTCCGTACGGCGATCGCAACACTGCGAACAGGTTCGGCGGCACTGCGCGCGGCGATTCGTTAGCGAACCGTCAACGTGCGGCGCAGCGAGACATCGGCCGGCAGGGTGGAAACCTGCGAAGTAACGATCGCGGAAACCGCGGCGGCATCGGCGATCGAGGTGGTGTTGGTGATCGGGGCGGTGTCGGCGATCGCGGCAATCGTGGCGGTGTTGGTGATCGCGGCGGGGTTGGTGACCGTGGCAATCGGGGCGGCGTCGGTGATCGCGGAGGCGTTGGCGATCGCGGCGGTGTCGGCGATCGAAGCAACCGCGGCGGTGTGAGCGATCGCAGCAGCGGCATCGGCGATCGCAGTGGCAATCGCGGCGGCGTCAGTGATCGCAGCAGCGGTATCGGTGGGAACCGTGGCGGCGCGAGCGGCGATCGTGTCGGTAATCGCAGCATCTCCGGCGGCAGCGGTTCACGCAGTTCCGGCGGTGGATTCGGACGTGACTACGGTGGCAGCGGCGCGGGCGCGCGCGCGAGCAGCAGCCGTGGCTCGTCGAGCATGGGTGGTTTCGGAGGCGGTAGTCGCGGAGGAGGCGGCGGCGGTCGCAGCTTCGGCGGTGGTGGTGGCGGAGGCGGCGGACGCGGCGGCGGAGGCGGCGGACGCGGTGGCGGCGGTGGCCGCAGGAGGTAACGAGCAATGAAAGGAAGCAACACTATGACAACCGCAAATTTCCAACCACGCTTTTCGAGAATTCTCTCAACTGGTTTGTCGCTGCTGTGCTTGCTGTTGGCGGCCTCGTTCGCATCCGCGCAAACGACAGTGACGACAAAGGCCAAATCGTTTCCGACTGCTGAAGAGGCAGCGAACGCGCTGATCGAGGCAGCCGAAAAATATGACGAGCAGCAGTTGCTGGCCATTCTTGGACCAGACAGCTACGACATCATTCACACCGGTGAACCGGCGCGCGATCGAGAAGTGGCGGCGAAGTTCGCGTCGGAAGCCCGCACCAAGAACAACATAGCGATGCAACCAAAGAACGCGCGACGAGCCTTCTTGAACGTCGGCGAAGACGACTGGCCTTTCCCGGTGCCACTCGTGAAAGGTCCGGCGGGCTGGTCGTTCGACTCGCGCGCCGGTCGTCTCGAGATTCTGTACCGGCGCATCGGCAGCAACGAGCTCGACGCGATTCAGATCTGTCGCGGTTACGTCGAGGCCCAGCACGAGTACGCGTTGATTAAGCGTGGCACGTCAGGCGTTAACCAGTACGCGCAACGCATTATCAGCACGCCGGGTAAACAGGACGGTCTGGCGTGGCAAAACGCCGACGGCACGTGGGATGGCCCAATCGGCGAAAAAGTCGCGCAGGCGATCGCGCGCGGCTACTCGTCTCGGGCCGAACCTTTTCACGGCTACTACTTCAAAGTCCTGAAAGGCCAGGGTCCGGCCGCGCCGCTGGGCGAACTCGACTTCGTCGTCAAGGACGTGATGATCGGCGGCTTTGCGTTGATTGCTTTTCCGGCGCAATACCGGGTCACCGGCGTACAGACCTTCATGGTGAGTCACGATGGCGTGGTCTATCAGAAGGACCTTGGTCCAAAGACTACCGAACTCGCGGGTGCGATCGACCGATTCAATCCTGACAAGACGTGGACGCCGGTGTTGGAGAATTGAAATGAAAAAGCTGCTGACCGTTTGCACGCTGATCTCTTTCGCGTTTGCGGCCGTTATCAACGCGCAGCAAACACGAACGGAGAAAGACCTTCTCGGCGAGAAGCAGATCCCGGCAGACGCCTATTACGGCGTGCAAACGGCCCGCGCG
>DASTOZ010000646.1:0-4975 GCA_035762365.1 Pyrinomonadaceae bacterium
CGATCCTGTTAGTGTCGGATGGTCTGGACATATCGCGTGGCGTAGATTCGTCAGGGCCGACGCAGAGCGTGGATCTTCAGCGCGCGGTGAATGAGTCGCAGCGTCGTGGCGTTGCGATTTACGGTTTCTACTCGCCGACGTTTGCGTCTGCTGCGAATCGTTCGCTGGCGGGTAATGCGCAGAGTTCGCTGTTGCGTTTGTCGAATGAGACTGGTGGATTGGCGTTTTTTCAGGGAACGGGAGCGCCGGTGAGTTTCGAGCCGTTCATTCGCGAGCTGGATGTTTCACTTCAGAAGCAGGCGGCGTTGACGTTCTTGTCTACGCATTTGAATAAAGGCTTTCACAAGATCGAAGTGAAGTCGGCGACGCCTGGTGTGCGCATCGCGGCTCCGTCGGGCTACGTTCGGCAGTAGACAATTCTATTGAACTGTGGCGGCGA
Organism: Pyrinomonadaceae bacterium; assembly: GCA_035762365.1. Lineage (GTDB taxonomy): Bacteria > Acidobacteriota > Blastocatellia > Pyrinomonadales > Pyrinomonadaceae > PSRF01. Next base: position 440 of record DASTOZ010000646.1, read on the forward strand.
GCAGGGAACCGCGGCGATCGCTGGCGATGGCCCAACCATCCGCGACTTGCCCAATCATTCCGTGAAAGTAGATCTCACTGCCGCTTAGCACCACGAGCACGTCACCGGCGTGGTACTGCGGATCCTCGAGTCGAAAACGAATGACAGTCGCCTGCCCATTCTGTTGCTCCATCGTTTCAAACTGAAACTCCTCAGCAATCGCAACATAAGTTTGAGAGTTGTTCGCTACTCTTTGCTCATCAGGCATGCAACAAAATTCTCCTCGTTTTGCATTAATTCGCGAGCACTATTACAACAATTCCTCATGATTACTACAAGCAGACCTTAACCCGAAATCAGAATCTTCGGTGCTACATTGAGCGCGTAGTCGCATCCTCCAAATCCCTGGGCAGCAGTAACGAGCCCCCGACAAAGGTTCGAGACATGGTCTTGGCGAACGCCACCACTGTGTCCACAGACAAGGTAAACACAGATGACTCACCGAAAGAATTCCCGGCGTTCTTGGGTGTCGGGCCAACTCCGTAGTTTGATAGTTCTTGTTTTTATCGCACTGTCATTGGCAGTCGCGATGCCCGCGCTTAGACATACATCAGCTTCAAATCCAGCCAACGCGACGATCAATCCAACAGCCACCACGCCTGTAACCTGGATTGGAACAGGAACGGGCGGCGGTACGCTCAACGCGCCGCTTGGTCTGGTAGGCGGCGAAGACTTATGCCAGGAAGGATTGAGCTGCGACACGTTCACGTTGACCGTCGGCGGCACAACCGCGGACTGGTCCGGAAAACTGGTCCGCATCAAGATCGAATGGCTGCTTCCCGCGACCGACTACGATCTCTACATCCATAAAGACTCGAATTCAGGACCACTCGTCGCCAGTTCCGGACGCGGCGCAACTTCGCCAACCGAACCACTCACGTGGGAAGACACGACGATCGATCCGTCGGTTCAGGGCGCCGGCGTCTACACGATTCGCGCCGTTTACTACGCTGCTACTGCGGTCGATCAATATCACGGCAGTGCACAGATCGAAGCGAAGCCGGCGCAGCCACCGCCGCCACCGCCGTCAACGGAAGTCGGTCCGCGTTATCAAAACTATGCGGCGCCTCCGGAGATGGGCAATTCGGCTGGCGAACCGACGATTGGCGCAAATTGGAATTCGGGCAGTGCGATGTTCATCTCGGGGCTACAAACGTTACGCACGAAGTGGGACGACACGGGCTCGCCCGCGCCTGCGAGCTGGGACGACGTCAGCGCTGCGAACACCTCGATAGAAAGTCTTGATCCGATTCTTTTCACGGACAGCGATGCCGGCGAACATCGCACCAATCGCACTTTCGTGTCGCAACTACTCGGCAAAGCCAGCGCGATGTCATTTACCGATGACGACGGCGCGAATTGGACCATCAGCCAGGGCTCCGGCATCAACTCCGGTGTCGATCACCAGACCATCGGCGGTGGCCCATACGCGCGAAACGTGGACGGCTCGCTGAAAGGCGGCGCGATCCAACGACCCGGGCCGAATGGTCAGATCTATCCGAACGCTGTTTATTACGCATCGCAGGACGTTGGTCTCGCGGAAATCGCGCGCAGTGACGATGGTGGTTTCACGTTCGGCGTCGCGATTCCGATGTGGACGCTGGTGCAGTGCGATGGATTGCACGGTCACATCAAAGTTGCGCCCGATGGAACGGTCTATGTCCCGAATAAATCTTGCGGCGGCAAGCAAGGTGTCGCCGTCTCAACAGACAACGGCGTTTCATGGACCATCAGCACCGTGGAGGGAAGCACTGCCGGCGATACGGATCCTTCGGTCGGCATCGGTGCTGACGGCACGGTCTATTTCGGCTTCGCCGATGGAGATGGTCGTGCTCGCGTCGCGGTGTCGCACAACCGTGGCGCGTCGTGGGAACACATTCAGGACGTCGGCGTTGCGCAAGGTATCCAAAACACTGTGTTCCCAGCAGTGGTTGGCGGTGACAAAGATCGTGCGGCGTATTTCTTCCTCGGCTCGGCAACGCCCGGCGACAGCGGAAGAAACACGGATGTGTTGTTCCCGGGAACCTGGTTCGGTTACATCGCCACTACCTACGACGGCGGCGTGAGTTGGGTGACTGTGAACGCAACGCCGAACGATCCCGTGCAACGCGGCGTGGTCTGTACGCAAGGCACCGGCTGTCCCAGCGGAACTCGCAACCTGCTCGACTTCAACGACGTGACGGTCGACAAACAAGGGCGCGTGCTCGCAGCGTTCGCCGATGGTTGCGTCACGGCTGATTGCATTCGCGGCGTCGATCGGAATGGCGACGGAAGACTTGCCAACGCCGATAACGATGGCGCGCGAAAAGCCACGATCATTCGTCAGATAGGCGGCAAGCGTTTGTTCTCGGCTTTCGATCCGCCGGTGAATGCCAAACCCGAACCGCCCGTCCTCGTGGGAACGAGAGATGCGGACGTCGTTAGTCTCGCCTGGTCCGTGCCCGATGAGGGAAGCTCGCCGATCACTGGTTACAAACTGTATCGCGGTGTCGAAGGTGGAGCTGAATCGCTGCTCGCGAGTTTTGGCGCGGACGTCAATTCGCACACAGACAGCGATGCCGGAGCGGCGAATTACTACTATCGCGTCACCGCTTTGAATGCGAATGGCGAGGGCGCATCGTCGCCTCGCATCGTACCCACGACAGCGCAGACCCCTTGCACCGGCACAGGCGTGCAGATCCTGACCGATCCAGCCGGCGACTCGTTGGACCAGATCGGCGGTCACGACATTCGCTCGCTGCATATCGCCGAACCGTTCTCCGGCGCGGGTGTGCAAAGGCTGATCTTCTCGTTGAAGATGAATGATCTGAGCGATCCACTAACACCAAACACGACCTGGCGCGTTTATTTCACGGGCGCCGATAACAATGGCTACTTCGTCGACATGCGCACCGACGCGCTGAACGCGGTCAGCTTCAAGTACGGCAGCTACATTCATAACGCTGACAACTCTCAGGGCACGGCGACGACGGTTGGCAATCTCGAGGCGGGCAGCAAGTACGATACGCAGACCGACACGATCACGCTCGTCGTTTCGAACAGCAAGATCGGCAATCCGCAAGCAGGTGGCAGGTTGTCGCGAATCTTTGTGCGCGTGCCGGTGGTCGCGGTTGTTCCCGACAACGCAAACTACGGCGCCCCGAACGCGGCGGTCGGATACACGTTGATCGGAAACGCAGCGTGCCAGTCGCGTCCGGCGGCGCCGTCTGCACTCACGAGCGTGAATGGGCAGGGTAAGGGCTCTGTGATACTCAACTGGACCGACAACTCTGATAACGAGGAGAACTTCCTCGTCGAACGTTCGACGACGGTCTCCGGTGGTTACATTCAGATCGCCACGCTGGGTGTGAATGCGCGGACGTTTACAGACAACACTGTCTTTCGGAAGACGACCTATTTCTATCGTGTGCGTGCTGCTAACGCAGGCGGCCGATCGAATTACTCAAACGTTTCGAGTGTAAAGACGAGGTAGGAGGTGAAGCATGAAACGCATTGTCACTATATCGTTGGTCCTATGCGTTGTTGCCGGTGTTTCAGCAATCTACTTCGCCGCTACGCCGCCGCCACAAATCATGGGCGTCAGTGTCGGTATGAGCCAGACTGACGCCCGTGCGCGTCTGCAATCAATTGGCGCGCTCGAGAGGGAAACGCGAAAACGACAGGAAGTGTGGACCGTCAGGAATGATCGCGTCTCACATTTGCTTGTTGGGTACGATCCGGAGTTGCGCGTTCGCTACGTAACAGCGATCGCGCGCAGCGATGGTGCGCGCATTCGTTACGACGAAGTCGCGGATCTACGGAGCGCCGAGCGGAAAGAGAACCAGGGCAACTACAGGCTCACGTGGCAGATCGGCACGCACTCCGGCGACGCGGCGTACATGATGATCGCACACGGACACGATGCGCAGTTTCTCGATTCGTATTCAGTTAAGAAGTTGGACCAGGAGGAAGAGGAGGACGACGAATAGGGTTTCAGGATGGGGCGGCATGTGGGTCTCGAACCCACGACCTCCAGATCCACAATCTGGCGCTCTAACCTACTGAGCTAATGCCGCCACATTTTTAGTGAATGCCCCCGGCAGGACTCGAACCTGCGGCCCTCTGCTTAGCTTCCAGCATCAGGCTTTCCCTGACCGCCCTTCAAACCGGGGTTGCTGGCTGGACTATATCTTGGACGTCGCAGTCCCGACCCGTATAGTCTCTGAGGATCCCTCGAGTTCGCGAGGTTTCCTGCGGATTACCCAATCCTCATGGATTTTTACTTCAGTCGGTTTCGATCGAAGTACCAGAGGCTCTCAGGGCGTCCCCGCATACAGGGTCGTCCACTCAATGGGTTCCGACGCGCTTGCGCGCGCAACCGCTTCCCCATCAAGGCTCCAACAAGGCAGATGCTCTATCCGCTGAGCTACAGGGGCATCAATGTCAAATGCGCTGCGAATGTTAGCACGTCGAGTGCGTAATTTGTAAACGAGCCATTCTTGAAGTCGATTGTTGATT
>DASTOZ010000647.1:0-4216 GCA_035762365.1 Pyrinomonadaceae bacterium
GGGTTGTTTGTGGTTGGTCCAAATCCGGGACTCGCACGGCTGCTCGAGGATGCTGGTATTTCCGGTTCTGGTTCTGGTTCGGAAGAGATAATTATCCGGCGCGAGCTCTCGGCGACGGGGCGCAACAAGATCTTCATCAACAATCAACTCGCCACACATTCGCTGTTGCGTGAGTTGCGGGAATTTCTGGTCGACATTCATGGCCAGGGCGATCAGCAGACGCTTTTCAATCCGCAGACGCATCTCGAGTTGCTCGACTCGTTCGCCATCAGTAACGGTCTGCGCGACGAGGTTGCTGAAGCCCACCGCGCGTGGACCGGCGTGCAACGCGAGTTAGACGCGTTGCGCCGTGATGACTCGGAAAAGTTCCAACTCGTCGACACGCTAAAGTTTCAGATCGAGGAACTGGAACACGCGCAGTTGATGGTTGGCGAAGACGAGCGGTTGGAAGAGGAACGGCGGCGGCTGGCGAACGTCGAGAAGCTCACGGCGTTGTGTCAGTCGAGTTATGAGCGAATTTATGAGGACGACAGCGCGGCTGTTGAGCGCGTCCGTCAGACTTTGAAGGACGTAACGGAGTTAGCCGAATACGACTCGACTTTCCGCGACTACTCCGAAGGATTGGAAAATGCGCGTGCGGTATTGGAGGACCTTTCGTTCTCGTTGCGGGAGTTCGCTGACAAGCTGGAGTTCTCACCCGCGCGGTTGGCGGAGATTGAGGATCGACTGGCAGATCTCTCGCGATTGAAACGCAAATACGGTGGGTCTATTGAGTCGGCGCTGGAGCATCTCGCGCGTTCGCAGGATCGGTTGCGGCAAATTGAGACGTCTGATGAACGTGAGCGGGAGTTAAGTGCTGAAGTCGAGGCCGCGCGCGCGCGTTATCTCGAGCGCGCCGGAAAGCTGCATCGCGAACGTGTACGGGCAGCGAAGAAGTTCGAGCGCACGGTAGAAAACTGCATCGGCGAGATCGCAATGGATCACGCGCGCTTCCAAATCCAGATTTCTGACTTTGGTGATTCCGCCAGTAGCCCGAAAGGCACGGATCACATCGAGTTTTATTTCTCGGCAAACGCGGGTGAAGATCTGAAGCCACTCGCGCGCGTCGCATCCGGCGGCGAAGCGTCGCGTCTGATGCTTGTTTTGAAGACCGTCGCAAACGCCACCGAGTTCCCGCGCACGATCGTCTTCGACGAGATCGACTCCGGTATCGGCGGGCGCGTCAGCGAAGCCGTCGGCATCAAGCTCCGCAAATTAGCCGAAACAAACCAGGTGCTCTGCGTCACTCACCAACCGCAGATCGCCCGCTTCGCCGACAGCCACCTGGCAGTCCAGAAGGCCGTCATCGACGGCCGCACGCAAGTCGCCCTCTCCAAACTCAACCGCGCCGGCCGCATCGAAGAGCTCGCCCGCATGCTCACGGGCGCCGAAATCACCGACACCGCCCGCCGCCACGCACGTGAATTGTTGAAGTCATAATCGAAGTCAAGAAGCAAAGGGGCAGAAAACAGCTTGAATTCTGCTTTGCCGCGTCTATAATGCCGCCGTTCCTGAAGTCTTCTTCTTCATCTTAATCTCGCGCGCGAATGCCGGCTTCACGAACGGCTGTTTATCTTCACAACCTAAGAACACGGACGTGTAATGGAATGCCCCTTCAGGTCATAAGGTTTGGGATCGTCTGGTGTCGCACGTTCCTGCACTCGCCCAAAACGTCGCTCTATGTCTCGCAACCCTCAACAGATCGGATAAACAAAGGAACACCTCATGAAAAGAACACCCCTCTCCCTCCTTCTCCTAATTATTGCTGCGCTTAGCGTTTACTGCCTTTTCACTTACGAATCTTCATTTGCCCAGACCAATCCGCCGTCTCAGACACCGCCTGCTCCAGTCATGGGCCAGGATGAGAGTCTGAGGCAGATACCGGCCATGGTCCGCAACTCGAAGTCCGCCGGCGCCGTCTTCGAACAGCGACAACTGGTCAGGGCTGAAAATCGGTTGTTTCAACCAAACAATCAAGTGTTGCAGGACCCTCAACAAGTCGCGGCGGTACTCAACGATGGAGCGGTCTTCGAGCTGAACAAGCCGGCAGTGGCCACCCTGATCCAGGATGGGGTTCCATATCTGACGCTCTCGTTACCCGATAGCCGTGGCGCGATCATCGATTTGGAGTTGGTGAGAGTAAACATTTTTGCCCCCGGGTTTTCGATGAAGACAGCAGTGCCGACAAATGAACAAATCAACAACGACGCGGGCCTTCATTACCGCGGAATCGTCAAGGGCAATGATCGTTCTCTAGCGGCAATCAGCATATTCGAGAACGAGATGATGGGGTTCTTCACCACAGAGGCCGACGGCGACTCGGTGGTTGGAAGGTTAGGCGGGACCAATCCGACCGACACGCACATCGTGTATGCGGAAAAAGATTTGCGAGTTGAGACGCCGTTTAGTTGTGACACGAAAGATACCGGAGCGCCGTTGCCCGAGTCAGCCCTGCAAGCTCCTTCTGAACTGGCGGGACAATGCATCCGGATCTACGTCGAAGCCGATTTTGATCTGTTTCAGAATAAGGGCAGCGTCACGAATACCGCGAACTACATAACCGCCTTGTTTAATCAATCGGCAACGCTCTACTCAAATGACGGCATTTCCATCACGCTCTCGGAGTTGATGATTTGGAATGTTCAAAGCCCGTACGCAGGACTAACCAGTACCGGTTCGATACTGACAAAATTCCAGCAGACTCGTACCTCGTTTAATGGAGATTTTGGGCACCTTGTCGCTCTGCGCGGTAATGGTGGCATCGCGGCGACAATCAACGGTTTTTGCGCGTCAGTTCCCTCGCGGGAATGTTTTAGCGGCATCTTTTCAACCTTTTCAAATGTTCCCACTTACTCGTGGTCGGTCGAAGTGTTCACGCACGAGTTAGGTCACTTGCTGGGTTCCCACCACACTCATGCGTGTGTGTGGAATGGAAATGGAACCGCGATTGACAGTTGCGGCCCCACAGCCGGTTTTTCGGAAGGTAGTTGCACTGGAGCACCCCTTCCTTCAAACGGTGGAACTATCATGAGTTATTGCCACCTGGTGCCCAACGTCGGCATTAACTTTACGCTTGGGTTCGGTACGCAGCCGCGCAACAGAATAATCAATCTGGTCAATACGTCCACCTGTCTCCAGAACTGCGGCGGTTTCACCATTGGGCAGGGAGCGCCAAATCCACAACTGTTCATCAATGCCGCGAACCGTAATAACTTCCTGCAATTTGCTAAGCAGCCTCCGACCAGCCCGGTCCATCGTTGGAATTGTGCCACTTGTGATCCCAACAACCCGACGTGGGGCAAAGGACTGATCCAGGACTTCGACGACATCACTCCCGGCGTTCACGATGCGTTGATGCTCGCTGATACCAACACCAATTTTGTGGCGCAGATTTACGGCGGCATGTGGGACAAATTTGTTCAGCTCGGTGGTCCTGACTTTAACACCGCCAACTCGCGAATGATCGGTTATCCGATCGCCGACCGTAACTGTTCAGACTTCAACGCAACCTGTTTCACCGACGCTCAACTCGTTTCCTTCTTTGGCACTTCTTACCACTATCAGCGATTTCAGGGAGGCGCGTTTGTACAGCATCGTTCAGGACCGAAAAACACGCAGACATTCGAAGTGCATGGTCCGATTCGCGCACGCTGGCTGGTACTGAATGGACCGGACGGTAGTTTTGGCCTTCCGATCTCTGATGAGTTTGCCTCGAACGGCAAGCGACGGAGTGATTTTGAAGGCGGCTCGATCTGCTTTAACCCGGCTACCAATCAAACGGAAGACAATTGCGGTACGCCGGCGCCGGCCAACGATAGTTTTGCCAACGCGCAGGTGATATCAAACTCCTCGGGGTTTGCGGACGGAACAAATGCGGGTGCAACCAAAGAACCCGGCGAGCCGTTGCATGCCGGCAATTCGGGCGGGAAATCGGTTTGGTACAGATGGCAGGCACCGGCTAGCGGCAACACCACGATCACAGCCGGCGCTAATTACGACAGTCTTCTCGCTGTTTACACCGGAACAGCCGTAGGTTCGCTGACGCATATCGCAAGCAATGATGATGATCCGAATGGTGGCGTGAGTAGTCGAGTGACGTTTTCCGCTACGAGCGGTACAACGTATCGAATCGCGGTAGACGGCTTTGACGGGGACTTCGGAAATATAACTCTGAATT
>DASTOZ010000648.1:0-2613 GCA_035762365.1 Pyrinomonadaceae bacterium
TCGCCTCCGCGGAAATGATCTCGACGCCAAAGCGTCTTGCCTGGACCACGGCTCGTCTCGCGAGATCCGCGCCCGTTAGTCCACTCGGGAAACCAAGATAATTCTCGATGCGACTCGACATTCCGGCCTGACCGCCAGGCGCTTCGCGTTCGATCATGACGGTTCGCAGACCCTCACTCGCGCCATAAACCGCCGCGGCCAGTCCTGCTGGTCCACCGCCGACAATTGCGAGATCGTAGAACGCTTCGGTGGCGCGGGTCTTGAGACCTACGTGCTCGACGAGTTCGGCCAGCGAGGGTTGTCGCAAGCGCGTGCCGTTCGGAAGAATCACGATTGGCAAGCTTCGCGTCGCCTCTTCGTCCAACAACTCCACCAGCGCGCGCACCTCCGAGTCTGAAGCGACGGTCTCGATATCGAGCCATTGATAAGGAACGTGATTGCGAGCGAGGAAGTCTTTGATGCTGTGTGACGCAGGCGACCAGCGATTGCCCAACACACGAATGCCTTCAAACACCGGAGGAAACGCTGCCTCCCAATCTTCAAGCAGTTCGTCGAGCGCCGGGTACAGGTTTTCTTCAGGCGGGTCCCAGGGTTTGAGTAAGTAATGATTGATGCCGGCTTCGTTGATCGCGGCGATCGCGGCGTCAGTGTCGGCGTATGCCGTCAACAACACTCGTTTTGCATCCGGAAACAGTGTGATTGCCTGCGCCAGAAACTCGACGCCCGACATTCCGGGCATTCGTTGATCGATCAGAAACAACGCGATGGAGTTGTTTCTGATCTTCAACTCGCGAACGATCTCGAGCGCTTCCTGACCCGAACCCGCGCGCAACACGCGATAATCGCTGCCATACTTCCGTCGCAGATCGCGCTCGATAGCGCGCAACACCTCGCGATCGTCGTCCACTGTTAGTAAGACTGGTTTCGCCATAACGTATGCTTCTTCGTAGTCGAGACACAATTCTGCCACGTAATGTCAACCGCCGCATCACCGCATGGTGGATCTGCGATCTAACCCGATTGTGTTAACGTCGCGCGGCGGAGACGCGTTTTGCTTGCGGAAATTTGGTTGCCAGCGTTCAAGGAGTGGAGCGAGAATACGCGTCATGAAATACCAAAAACTACTCCCACTATCGCTCTTCGCGCTCGCGTTGACTATCGTCACTGCCTCGTCGATACACGCGCAGCAAGCCACAAATGAATGGCCGCAATTTCGCGGACCGAACGGCGCCGGCGTCGCCGAAGGCTCTTCATTGCCTGCCAGGTTCAACGCCAAAGAGAACCTCGTCTGGAAAACTTCGATTCCCTTCGCGCGATCGTCTCCGGTCGTTACCGCCGACCGCGTGTTTCTGACCGCAAGCGAAGGCGAGAAACTGATCACACTCGCTCTCGATCGCAAAACCGGCAAAGTCGTCTGGCGCAGCGAGGTCGCACGCGCGCGTCACATGCCGATCTATAAGGCCAACGACGCCGCGTCCCCGACCCCAGTGAGCGACGGCAAGAACGTGTTCGCGTTTTTTGGCGAGCTCGGATTGATCTCGTATGGACCAGACGGCAAGGAGCGTTGGCGAGTGCCGTTAGGACCATTCAACAGTTTCTACGGCATGGGCAGTTCGCCCGTACTTTCGGGCAACACTCTGGTGATGGTGTGCGATCACCGGGACGCCTCGTTCATCATCGCCGTCGATGCGCGCGATGGAAAAGTGCTGTGGAAAAAGAACCGCGCCAACTTCGAGGGGTATTCGACACCCTCGATCTACAAGCCCGCCAATGGACCAGCGCAGGTGATCGTCCTTGGCTCTAACTCCGTAGACGCCTATTCACTGGATAAAGGTGAGCGGCTGTGGTGGGTGTCCAAGATCGGCGCGTATCCGAAGGGCGTGCCCGTGATCGGAACAGACATCGTCTACGTGCTCGGCGAAGGCGCTGACCAACCGTTCTTTCCGCCCTTCGAGGAGAGTCTGAAGCAATACGACAAGGACAAGGACCAGAAGATCCACCTGGATGAGATGAAGGCCACACCCGATTACGCCGAACATTTTGGCTGGCTGGATGCGAACCGAGATGGCTACATCGACCGCGCTGAATACGACTTCGTTCGTAATTCGACTACTGTCGGTCATGGATTGACTGCAGTTCGGTTGTCAGGTCAGGGCGACATTACGACTTCGCATGTCGTTTGGCGTCTCCAGAAGGGATATCCAAACATACCAGCGCCGCTGATTTATCGGGGCGTTATGTATTTGATGAAAGAGGGCGGCATTATTTCCACTCTCGATCCCGCGAGTGGACAGGTACTCAAACAGGGCCGCACACCCGACGCACTCGAGGAATACTACGCATCTCCGGTCGCGGCTGACGGCAAGGTCTATGTCGTGAGTGCGAGCGGCAAAGTCACGGTTTTGAAGGCCGACGCGCAATGGGAGATCCTGGCCACCAACGACCTCGGGGAAGAAGTTTGGGCCACCCCGGCGATCGCCGGCAACAATCTCTTCATCCGCACGCGCAGCGCGCTGTACTCGTTCGGCGCTCCCGCGAAGTAACACACGAATATTCGATTGAGGGCCTGAGTAACTACTCTGGCCCTCAAAGGCTAGAGGCGTTGTGATCCGT
>DASTOZ010000649.1:0-3416 GCA_035762365.1 Pyrinomonadaceae bacterium
CGGGCGGCGGCGGTGGCGGCATTGTTCCACCTTTACGCTTTTCGAAAAGTGGTATGCCGATCAGACCGCCGATAACGGCGAAGACGATGAGCAACAGGGCTCCGATAAAGCCTTGCACGACGGCGCCCGAAATCGAGTCGCCTTGTGCTTCCATCTGCGTCCGAAACAGTTCTGCCTGCCGCGGATCGACGGTCGTCATCATCTTTACCATCATTTCCCGCATCGCTGCTCCGCTAACAATTGCGAGCGGGATACCGACGACGAGGTAAACCACAGCGCCGATCACGCCGGCGATAGCGCCAACAACGGCTCCGTCACCAGGGGTGGCTGGAGTCGGAGAGTTCTTCACGTAGAGGTATGAAGCGAGTAAGCCGCCGAGAATGGCCCAGGCGCAGCAGCACAGGTTGACGAAATTGACGAAGGGAATGGCGGACAAGAGCCCAAGAATTACTCCGCCAATAAGAGCAGGCTTAATCTTGTTATTCATTGAATTTGAACTCGTCCCCTAATTGAAGTTGGCACAATTCAACTAAGAACTTTGGGTTGTCAGCGGTTGGCGCGAATCGCCCTGCATAACTAACAAACAGGGGCGGGATTGTCAATGATTTAGAGGATATTTGTGTGAGCGTCAGCGACTTACTTCGACGCGATCCCCAGCGTGGAGTTTGGGGTCTTCCACGTTGCCGGATTTGATTTCCTTGAGGTTGTATCTCATGGTCACTAAACGACCGTCAGATCCTTCACGCGAGATCTCGACGAGGTTCGCCTGGCGGGGAGTGCCACCGGCGGCCAGTATCGCCTGCAATAAAGTGATGCCTTGGGTGAACGACTTCTGCCCGGGATTGTTGATCCGGCCGCCAACGAAGTAAAACTCCTCGGGACGGTACGTGACCGTGATCACATCGCCTGACTGAACGTGGGTGTTCAACGTTGACGGATCGCGCAGATCGAGCGTCCGCGCCGGCCCGTCGCCTCTCATCAACACGACGCGGCCGCCGTCGTTTCGCAACTGCGACTCGGCCAAAAGAACGTAGAGCGGGACCTGTTCGCGTCGGAGAAAGAGTGTTCCCGGATGGACTACCAGGCCAGTCACCGTAACCGAGTGACTCGCATACTGCCGGACGCCGACGGAAACCCGCGCGTTTTCTTCAACCGCGCGGCGCTTGAGCTCGGCGGCGATGCGAGTTTGAATCTCGTCGGTGGTCAGTCCGGCAACCTTGATCGCGCCCCCCGCGACCGGCAAATCAATCAGGCCATTGGCGATGACGGTGAACAGCGTCGAACTGTTGTTCGGCGAGTTGAGCAGACGAATGTCGAGCACGTCGCCCACGCCGACGCGATAGATTTCCGTGTCCTGGGCTAGAGCAGAAACAGAGGTAACTAAAACAAAGGAGACGAAAAGGACAAGCGCAAGGGCGTTTTTCATAGCCGGGGCAGTTGCTCTGAAGAAATCGCGAATACCGATAAACCAAGATTATCAATACGGCGGATTTTCCAGGATACGGGCATACTGTTATAGTGACCGTTTGCCGTTATGTACGAATTCGCAGTAACACCAGCAGTAACAAACATCCGGCGCCGTGGGGTGGAGATCGCGGAGGTCGTGCCCGAAAGCCTTGGCGCCGAGCTCGAGCTCGAAGCGGGGGACCGAATAATAAAGGTCAATGGACGCGTCGTTCGCGATTACCTCGACTTTCGGTTTCAAACATCCGGCGAAACTGAGCTCGTGCTCGAAGTCCGCAAGAAAAGCGGCGACGATTGGGAAGTCGAACTGGAGCGTTCCGAAGGCGAAGACTTTGGTCTGACTTTCGAGCAGATCGTTCCGCGCCAGTGCGCCAACGCATGCATCTTCTGTTTCTGCAACGGAAACCCGGCCGACGCGCGGCCGTCGTTGTTTATTAAGGACGAAGACATCCGCCTGTCCTTCTTATATGGCAACTACACGACGTTGACTTCGATCACCGAAGACGAGATACGTCGCATCGTCGAACAACGTCTGTCGCCGCAGTACGTTTCAGTGCATGCAACGGATCTGGAAGTGAGGGCGTACCTGCTCGGTGTTGACAAGCAACGAGCCGACATCTGGGCGAAGGTCCGCCGCCTGCTCGACGCAGGCATCGAGATCCACGCGCAGGTTGTGCTTTGTCCGGGCATCAACGATGGCGAAGTGTTGCGCAAGACGATCTTCGATCTCGCGGCCGAGCATCCACGCATCACGAGCGTCGCGATCGTGCCGCTCGGTCTCACTCGCTACAACACCGATCCGCGACTCACCGCTGTGACGCCCCAGTTTTGTCGTGAGGTGATCGATCAGGTCGTTCCGCTTCAGAAACAGTTGCACGCGCAACTCGGAACTAACTTCGCGCTGCTCGGCGACGAGATCTATCTGCGTGCCGGTCGGCGCATTCCGGGCCGATCACATTACGGCGACTATCCACAGATCGAAGACGGCGTCGGCATGGTCCGCGCGTTCGCAAACGACTTTGCGCGTTTGACGAAACGTCTCGAGCGTGAAGGGAGTGTGAACAAGAAACCAGCGACGATATTCACCGGAACACTCTTCGCTCCCGTGTTGCGGGAGATGATCGAGAAATGGAATTCGCGTTTCGAAACCAGACTTCGCGTCGAGCCACTCGAGAACACTTACTTCGGCGGCGACGTTTCAGTGGCGGGCTTGTTGACTGGACGCGATCTGCTCGCCGCGCGTGACAAGGTCACTGGTGAGTTTGTCTTGATTCCAAAACAGATGCTCAAGAGTGATGACGCGATCATGTTAGACGGGATGTGCATCAGCGATGTCGCTGCCGCGATCGGCCGTCCGGTTTACGCCGTCAGTCTCGAAGAATTCGGCGCGCTCCTTTTGAATAAAAACTAAATCGCATGCGCAACGGCGATCGTTCCACTCCTGCTCAAAGACGAATACTGGACGTCGGGTGTGGTCAGAATAAATTTCCCGGCGCGATCGGTATCGATGCAAACCCGCGCAGTCACGCCGACGTCATCCATGATCTCGGTGTCATTCCTTATCCATTCGACAACGATGAATTCGACGAGATCATTTGTCGTCATGTGATCGAACACGTGCCGGACGTGCTGGCGTTCGTTACGGAACTGCATCGCATCACCAGGCCCGGCGGCAAATTGAAGATCGTTACGCCTCACTATTCGAATCCTGACTGGGCCACGGACCCAACTCATCGCAATCACTTCAACAGTTACTCGTTCACGTGCTTTGTCCCCACGCGTACTCCGTTTCCGTTCTACACCACTGCGGAATTGAAGCCGTTGATGACGCATGTGAGCCTGGCCAATCTCTGGCGCGCCGTGGGGCTGGAGTTTTTCGTCAATCTCGATCAGCGCTGGCCGTCGTTTCGCTTCACCCGAAAATTCTGGGAGTTTTATCTGTCAACGATCTT
>DASTOZ010000650.1:0-6854 GCA_035762365.1 Pyrinomonadaceae bacterium
GTCTACGCGAAGGTTTTCCAGATGAAGCTCCCGATCGAATTTCTCGACGTCGGCGGCGGCATGGCGGTCGACTACGACGGTTCGAAGACCGCGTTCGATTCGTCCGCGAACTATACCGCGCAGGAGTTTGCCAACGACGTCATCTACACGATCAAGCAGGTCTGCGACGACGAGAACGTGCGGCATCCGACGATCATCCAGGAGTCGGGCCGTTTCCTTTCGGCGTATCACGCGATCCTCGTAACGAACGTGCTCGACGAGATCGAAACAGTCGTCGAGGACATCACGCCGATCGAAATCGATGAAGACGATCCGCAAGTCGTGATCGAGCTCGGCGACCTGCGCGAGTCGATCACCGTCAAGAACTATCGCGAGTACTACCACGACTCGCTCGAACATCGTGAAGAGTTGTTCACGTTGTTCAATCTCGGCTTGATCTCGCTCGAAGACCGAGCGAAAGGCGAAGTGCTTTTCTGGGACGTTTGCGAGCGCGCTGACAAGTACGCGCAGCAAGCGAAATACGTCTCGGAAGAGTTCAGCGAACTGCGCCGGCTGCTGTGCGCGAAGTACCTGACAAACTTCTCGGTGTTTCGATCAGTGCCGGATCACTGGGCGCTGGACCAGTTGTTTCCGATCGTGCCGATTCATCATCTGAACCGGCCGCCAACCGAATACACGACGTTATGCGACATCACCTGCGACTCTGACGGCATCGTCGACAAGTTCGTCGATCTCCACGACGTCAAGCAAGTACTCGAACTCCACTCATTGAACGCCGACGAGCCTTACTATCTCGCATTCATGCTGGTGGGTGCGTACCAGGAAGTGATGGGCAACAATCACAACCTCTTCGGCGCGCCGCACGAGGCCATCATTCATATCGATGAGGAGGGTTTTTTAATCAAGAAAGTCATCAAGGGGACAACGGTCGGCGCCGCAGTCGAGCGCGCGCGCTACGAGCGCAGCTTGTTGCACGACGGTTTTCGGCGCCTGATCAATCGCCGCGTGAAAGATGGAGAGCTGAGCGAGGCTGAAGGCGCCGACCTGGCCCAGTTCTACGAATCCCGTTACGAAGCCTATACATACCTGGCTGTTAACGGGGTTAAGTCACGCTCCAGACGGCACACGGATTATTAATCATGTAAGCAGCAATTAACTTAGCAGAACGCTTCAGTTCGAGAGGTTGATAACCCTGCATGGTCACTCAACGCAAACCAAAAGCATCGAAGTACTTGACCACTCCCACCCGCCCAGTTCAGGTCGATCGCGATCGTTCGGTGGCCGGACTCCTCGAAAAAATGGAAGGCACGGGTTTTGGCGGGCGGCAACTCGCCGAGGCCCATCGCATCTGGCTCGACATGCTTGGCGACAACACGACGATCATCGTCTCCGCTTCGGGCGCTCTCATCCCCGCCGGTATGCGACGTTTGCTCGCTTACGTGATCAAGAACCGCTTCGTGGATGTGCTGGTCTGCTCAGGCGCGATGCTGTTCCACGATTTGCACGAAACACTCGGCCGTTATCACTTCCAGGCGCACCCGACGATGACCGACGCGGAACTCGAGTCGGCCCAAATCAGCCGCATGTGGGACCTGCTCGCGAGCGACGAAGAGTATCGCGAAGCGAAAGAGTGGATCGGAGGTTTCACCAACCAGCTCGACCAAACACGCGCTTACTCAGCACGCGAGTTTCTGCATCTTCTCGGCCGCGAGCTCGCCGAGATCGCATCTGAAGACGGCATCCTGACCTCCGCTTACAAAGCACGCGTTCCGATCTTCTGTCCCGCAATCGCCGACAGCGGTCTCGCAGTCGGCATCGCCGGAGCGCGTTTCGAAAAGAAGAACAACTTCCTCTTCGACGTCATTCAGGACGTGCTCGACATGATGAACGTCATGGCCCAGGCACGCGTGTCGGGGATCATCAATCTCGGCGGTGGCACCACAAAGAGTTTCATTCAACAGGCGACGCTTTCGTCGTTCCTGCAGAAAGAACATCATCACGGGCACAAGTACGCCATTCAGATCTCCACCGATGCCGCGCATCCGGGCGGAAGGTCCAACGCCGTATCGTTTGACGAAGGTCTGATCTACGGCCGGCTCGCACGCGGCGCGCACACCGCTTACGTCCCCTGCGACGCAACCATTGCGCTTCCGGTGCTCATCACTTCACTGTCACAGACGGCCGCGAAATACATGAAAGGACGAAAGCGTCCGAACTTTACTTTTGGCCGCGAATTGATCGTGGAAGCTCCTTGACCACAAAAGGCACATGAAGCACAAAAGGGCACAAAAGAGGTATGGGGATTAATCTTTTGCGTTGCGTTGGTATCTGTGTTTTCCTACTTGTTCCTCACGTATATTCAACTGCTCAAACAGAAGCCGAAGTAAAAGCAAACTACACGAAGCTCGAGCAGTTGATCCCGATGCGCGACGGCGTGAAGCTCTTCACCGCGATCTACATGCCGAAGGACCAATCGCGTCGGTATCCGATCCTGCTCACGCGTACGCCTTACACCGTTTTTCCGTACGGAGCTGACAAGTACAAGACCGCGCTTGGTCCATCTCTGTTCATGCAGAACGAGAAGTACATCTTCGTGTACCAGGACGTGCGCGGGAAGTTCATGTCCGAGGGTGAGTGGCTCGAAGTCCGTCCATACAAACCCGTGAAGAGTGGACCAACCGACATCGACGAAAGCACCGACACGCACGACACGATCGAGTGGCTCATCAAGAACGTTCCAAACAACAATGGCCGCGCCGGCATGTGGGGCATCTCGTATCCCGGCTTTTATTCGTCGATGGGCGCGATCGATGCTCATCCCGCATTGAAAGCCGTGTCGCCGCAGGCGCCGATCGCCGATTGGTTCATCGGCGACGACTTCCATCACAACGGCGCGCTGTTTCTGCCGCACGCGTTCAATTTCTTCGCGACTCTCGGCAAGCATCGTCCGAAACCGACCTCAGAATTTCCGCCGCGCTTCTCACACGGAACTCCCGATGGCTACCGGTTCTTTCTCGACCTCGGTCCGTTGCCTAATGCGAACCGCAAGTATCTGAACGGCGAGGTCGGTTTCTGGAACGACCTGATGGAGCACCCGAACTACGATGACTTCTGGCCGGCGCGTAATATTCGCCCGCACTTGCGCAACATCAAACCTGCGGTGATGACCGTCGGCGGCTGGTTCGACGCGGAGGATCTCTTCGGCGCGTTGGAAACTTACAAGACCATCGAGAAGATCAACCCTGGCGCGCGCAACACGCTCGTGATGGGACCATGGTTTCACGGCGGTTGGGCGCGTAGCGATGGCGACTTTCTCGGCGACATCAACTTCGGTTCAAAGACTTCACTCGCGTACCAGGAGACTGTCGAACTGCCCTTCTTCAACTGCTTGCTGAAAGACAAGTGCGAGGGGGCAAGTGGTCAACTTCCCGAAGCGATGGTCTTCGAAACCGGCTCAAACACCTGGCGGCGATATGACAGTTGGCCGCCGAAGAACGTCGAATCACGCGATCTTTTTCTCAACGCGAACGGCAAGCTGGCGTTTACCGACGACAAGAGTGTGGCCGGTTTTGATGAGTACGTGAGCGATCCGGCGCATCCCGTTCCGTTCATCAACGGCGTCGATCCGGGGATGACGCGCGAATACATGGTCGAGGATCAACGCTTCGCGTCGCGGCGTCCGGACGTGCTTGTTTACCAGACCGACGTTCTCGATCGCGACGTAACGCTCGCTGGACCAATCAAAGCAACGCTCTTCGTTTCGACGACGGGAACCGATGCGGACTTCATCGTGAAGTTGATCGACGTCTTTCCGAATAGCACTGCCGATCCTGATCCGAATCCGAAGGGCGTCCGAATGGGCGGCTACCAGATGCTCGTGCGCGGCGAGCCGATGCGCGCGCGGTTCCGCAACAGCTACTCGACACCCGAAGCGATGACGCCGGGAAGAATAACGAAGATCGAGTTTACGTTGCCTGACGTGAATCACGCGTTTTTGCGTGGTCACCGGATCATGGTCCAGGTTCAGAGCTCGTGGTTTCCGCTGGTCGATCGCAATCCGCAGAAGTTTGTAGAAATTAATCGGGCGACGGAAGCGGATTTTCAGAAGGCGACGCAACGCGTCTATCGTTCCGGCAGCAACAGATCACGAGTTACGGTCAGCGTTTTGAAGTAACGCAGCCTTTGACATCATCGCGCCGCGCATTTCGCCGCGGCGCGCGTACATCGCCCGATCGGCATTCTCAATCGCCTGGCCCAGTTGCTTGAGTGACTCGAAACCAGCGACGCCATGTGAGACGGTCACAGCCGTCCCCACCCACTTGCGGCAATTGTCTTCCAGTATCTCGTTCAGTCTTTTCAGGCGTAGGCTCGCGTCTTCGGCCGGCAGGTTGAACATCAACACGAGAAATTCGTCGCCACCCCAGCGAAACAGCATGTCGTCCGCGCGAATCAACGAGCGCATCGCGCGCGCAACCGCGCGAATGGCTTTGTCGCCCGTAGTGTGACCCCAGGTGTCGTTGATGGGTTTGAGATTGTCGATGTCGATCACGGCGACGCTGCCGGAAGTATTCGATTCCACGCCGCGTTCTGAACGGCGCAGAAGGGAATGAAACGCGTGCCGGTTCAGGGCTTCGGTGAGCGGGTCCATCTGGGCCAACAACTGGAGCTTGTCGCGCGCGGCGCGCAGTTCTCGATTTGTTTGTTCGACTTCATGGCGGCAGCCGGTGATGACCACCAGTCCGAAGATGTACTGGCCCAGGAAATAGATCGCGTAGAGCAGCGTCGGCCGCATCGAAACGTGAAACGCCACGAACAGGACCAGCAGTGCGAGAGACAACATCGACCAGCCGAGCGTCCAAAACTTCAATGACACGCTCTTGATCGACGACCGCATGAAGACCGCTAGTAAGGTGAGAAAAAGAATGCCAAGGCACTGGGCAATCAAACTAACATTCGAATCCATCAGGGCAACCTCGTTTCTGGGAATAACGAAGTGAAAAGGAGCTCAGAGTCGAGTGAGATGAGGACTGAAGACCGAGTGAGGCGTTTACCGCACTGATTCTAGCCGACGCGACGTGACGCGGCCAAGACTTTTATTTACTTACCCGTGTTTTTACTGTGTGAAGGAAATCACACCAGCCAGTCGAGCATTTCTTCTTTGGCGGCACTGCGGTCGCCGCCGACGACGTGGATGAAGTATTCCTCGAGCGAGACTGGCCCACGACCGTCCTCTTCCATCGCGATGCCCTTTCGCAGCTCGTCGAGCGATCCCGAAGCGAGCAACTTGCCCTGAGCGATAATGGCGATGTCGCTGCACAGCCGCTCGACGATCTCCAGCACGTGCGACGTCAGAAACACCGTCAAACCTCTGGCCGTCAACCGCATCAGCAGGTCTTTCAACGTGCGCGACGCGATCGCGTCGACTCCTTCAAACGGTTCGTCGAGAAACAGGATCTCCGGCCGGTGAATCAACGCACACGCCAGCGAAAGCTTCTTCTTCATGCCGTGTGAGTACTCGACGACGAGCTTCTTTGGTTCGTCCTGCAACTCCATCAAGTCGAGCAGCTCTTTCGACCGGTGTCCGATCTCGTCGCTGCGCAAGCCATACATGCGTCCGGTAAACGAAAGCATCTCCGCTCCCGTCAAGCGCTCGAAAAGATTCAGGTCTTCAGGCACGACGCCGATGCGACGTTTCACCTCCATCGGCTGTGCACTGATGTCGAACCCAAGCACACGCAACTTGCCGCTCGTCGGCGCGAGCAAGCCCGTCAGCATCTTGATGGTGGTCGACTTCCCCGCCCCGTTCGGCCCGAGAAAGCCAAAGAAACTTCCGCGATTGACCTGGAGATTGATGTGATCGACGGCAACGAAATCGCCAAACTGCTTCACGAGGGAAAAGGTTTCAACTGCGGGCGATTCGGTCATGCGGGTGATCTACAACGATGAGATGTCAAAAACGTGTGCCGTTTGATTCGAAGTGAGCACGACCAGCTTCTTCGCATCTTCAGTAAACTCCACGATCGACACTGAGCTTGTGAAGACAAACTGTTCGAGGTTCTGCATGTCGGCCAGCCTGTAAATGTTCAATTTGCCGGCCTCGTTGGTGACACACAGCAGCTTCCCATTCGGCGAGACCGTCGCATAGTCGCCGAAAACGCGCGCTTTCTGTTCGCCCGTCTTCAGCGAATACAGCAGTATGCGGTTTTCCGAGTCGGCAACCATCACCCAATCGCCGGAAGCATAGACCTGACGCAGACGAAACGATCCTTTGCCCGTCTCAATCAACACCTTGCCGATCTCAGACCCGTTGCGCATATCGAGGACCTTCACGACGTAGTCGCCCTCTTTCTCTTTGACACGGACCAGTTTTTGGGACAATACCGGATCGGTCTTCAGTTCGTCACGCGCGGCTTCGTCGGTGATGTCCCAGGCCAGACTCGCCGTGTGCTGGCGATAATCAATCCAGGCGTGCGGCGCTTCCTTCGGGTAAGGCTTGGACCACAGTAGTTTCATCGTGGCGGCTTCGAACACCTCGACGATCACGTCGTTGTTGTAATTCAGAAACGTGTTCAACTTGGCCGACTTGATGATTACGAGATATGGCCCAACGAGGTGCGTGTTCGGGTATTCCAGTTTCTTTCCGGGAACGATCTCGCCGTTCGCGAGATTGAGTTTGATAACGTTTCGCTCCGCGCTCTGAAACTTCGGGAAGTCGGCATACAGAAAACCGTCAGGGCTGATATAGCCGCCATTAAACCCGCGCAGAGACGTGACTGCCTTGCCCGTGCGCAGGTCCCAAACACCGCCGCGCGACTTGCTCGACAGGATGAGGTAGTCGCCATTTGAAGAGATCT
>DASTOZ010000651.1:0-4214 GCA_035762365.1 Pyrinomonadaceae bacterium
ACGCGCGTTGTGAGATCGGGTGTGCTGACAGCGATCTGACTGTCCGTTAACGAAGATCCGCCAATGCGTGCGAGGTGGTCGAACGAGATCGCCAGACGCAAGCCGACGTCGTAATGATCGGCAACGGCTTCGAAGGCTTCATGTTCACGTTGCTCGGTCCGCTGGCCGTAGGACACGTGAAGAAATGCGAGTTCGTCGTTCTCTTCGTTGGCGATTGCGGCGGTGACGCACGAATCCATGCCCCCGGAGACTAGACACACCGCCAGCCGCCGTTGATCGGTCTCTTCAATTTCGACTACTTCGGTTGCGAGTTCTTCCGAGCCGCCCATCAGACTCCTTTCACGTCCGGGCCCCAGATGTACTTGTGCAGTTGCAATTGCATGCGTAGTTTCAAGCCGCTCTCGGCGATCCACTTCGCCAATTGCCGAAGATCAATCTGGCCCCATGCGGGCGAGATCAAGATCGCGAGTGTTCGGGTTTGCAGATCGTGCTGCGCGATAACTTCCTTCGCGTAGAGCCAGTCGCCTTCGCCGGCGATCACAAACTTTACCTCATCGCGATCTGCACGCAGCCGATCGAGGTTGGACCAGTCGTTTCGCGGTTCCTCGCCGGAAGCCGGACACTTGATGTCGAGAATCACTTTCGCGCGCGGGTCGAGACCGGCTGTCGAAACGTAGCCGCCTGTTTCGACGAGCACTTCGTAACCCTCGTCACACAGTCGCGCAATCAAGTCGAAGCCGGCTTTTTGCGCGAGCGGTTCGCCGCCGGTCACCTCGACAAGGTTGACGCCAAACGCGCGCACCTGGTCCATGACCGCGTCGATGGACATATGCTCGCCGCCGGTGAACGTGTACTCGCTGTCGCACCAGACGCAGCGCATCGGGCAGCCCGTCAGCCGCACGAACGTGCACGGACGACCGGCATGGGTCGATTCGCCCTGGATCGAGCGGAAGATTTCCGTGACGCGCAGCATGGTTGCAAGAATATAATCCGTGTTTGCCGTTTGTGCATCAAAGCACGTTGACGGTATACGATTAACCGCGATTCTTGAGACTTCCCGTGAAATCCAGAAGCAGCGAAATCGAGACTCTGCTGAACGAAGGCGCCCGCCGGTTGCTGTCGCGCGCCGCCGACAGTCGTTCGCTCGAGCGAGAGCACCTGGTAACACGGATCGGGGCCGCTGTTGAGAAGTACCTGCTGAGGGATGATCCCGGTACTTCGAAAGCGGAAATCTCTAAGTTCATCGATGAATTGCAGGCAGACGATGTGTGTTTGATCGTTGCGTGTGAACGCGGCGACGAGAAGGCCTGGACGGAGCTGGTCGAACGGTTTACGCCTGCAGTCCGTTCAGCAGCGCGATCTGCGAGCTCCAACGAAGATGCGGCTGAAGATCTCGCACAGTCGATCTGGGCTGAGCTCTACGGCCTGCGGACGCGCACCGACGGTCGCCCCGCCAGTAAGCTTGCTTACTATTCCGGACGCGGTTCGCTCGCCGGATGGCTTCGCGCGGTCGTTGCCCAACTCGCTGTAGACACGTTTCGCAAACAGTCGAAGCTCGTCCAGACGGAAGAAGACGCCGATCTCGATCGACTCGCGCAGGAAGTACACGTTGGTGACGGGCAACCGGCGCTGGCGGGAAAGCAGAACCCCGAGGAGTCGATGTCGAATCGATTCGCGCGGACCGAGATGCAGCAGGCGTTGAGCAGATCGGTGCAGGAACTGAACGCGGAGGACCGTTTGCTCGTAAAGCTTTACTACTTCGACAACCTGCGATTGCGCGAGGCGGGAGCAGTGCTCGGTGTGCACGAAGCGACTGCGAGCCGTCGCTTGACGCGAATCCAGACCGATCTCCGAAAACGCGTCAGCGAGATCCTGGTTGCCGAGCGAGGTTGGACGAAGGCTGAAGCTGAGAGATCTTTTTCGGAGGTGGGACAGCAATTAGACACAGACGTAGAAGCTCTTTTGAACCGGGGTTGATGCAAGGTATGGCTAAAAGCGCGTTCTTAAACTGGAGATGAGACCCGAACCAAACAACGACATCGATCTGTTATTGCGCCAGTTGAGCCGGCGTAACGGGTCTCCTGTCTCTGAAACTGAAGAGCAGCATCTGGATGCCGACGAGCTGAATTCGTATGTGGCGAACGCGTTGCCGACCGCGGCCCGTGCTCGTTACACGGAACACCTGGCGGATTGTTCGAGCTGTCGAAAACTAGTTGCTCAACTCGGCGCCGCGCAGGGAACGGTTTCTGAGGAACAAAGCGCGAGCGTGGTTGCGTCGTGGAGTTTGAAGAGTTTTTTCGCGAGTCTGTTGTCGCCGATGGTCTTGCGATATGCGGTTCCAGCGCTCGGGTTGATCGGGATTGCAGTTGTGGGGATTGTGGTTTTTCGTGGGAACCAAAGACCCGGCACGATTGCCAGCCTGACGGATGCAGATCAAAACAAAGTGGCAGTTAATCAACCGCAGCCGGCGCAGTCAGCTTCGCCCCAGGTTCACTACGACAATCGAACAGTTACGAATGACGATAAGGCCCGCGTTGAGAAGGATGCGACGCGAGGAGTTGCTACTGGTCCTGTAGCCCCGGTTACGACGGAAGCTCCAGCGATTGCAAAGGGCGCCGCTGATGCAGCGGGCACTGTCGCCGCGGAACCACCGCCAGCCGCACCGAAAGCTGCCGCAGCTGAAGAGAACGTGGACTCTCTGAAGCTGAAGAAGGACGCGCCCGCGGACAAACAGGCAGCCGCTCGTGAGGCGAATAAAGAGCGCGACGAAGCGAACAAGAACGAACCTGCAAAAGCGGAAACCTCGACTGTAACCGTGACGCAGGACAGTGCCGCGAGAAAAGATATTACGGTACGAAACGCGAAAAGCTCCGAGACCAACGCGGCTCGTGGCACAGATGATTTAAAGCGCTCAGCCGCACCAATGACCGGAACCGCCAGCGCCCGTGCACAGGAAGATTCGCGCTCGCGCGAACAATCAAACCAGCAGGCAAAACCGACAGGGACTTTTGCCAGCGGCGAAACGCGATCCGTCGCCGGTCGCCGTTTCCGAAAGAGCGGTGGTGTTTGGATCGACAGCGGCTACGAGTCGTCAAAACCCGTCACCAATGTTGCGCGCGGATCGGAACAGTATCGCGCGCTGATCGGCGACGAGCCGTCCCTCCGCGAGATCGCCGATCAGCTCGACGGCGAGATCATCGTTGTCTGGAAGGGCCGCATCTACCGTATCCGCTAAGAGCTGCGGTCCATTCAGTGATAAATTAATGACCCATGACGCCCACAATTCTGCCTGCTCGCGCCCTGTTGTGTCTGCTGCTGCTTTCGAGTATAGCGAACACCGTCGTCGCCCAACGACGATCGCCTGCGCCACGTAACCGCACGATCGCCGCGATCGTGCGCGACATCGACGCGCGTAACATCGAACAAACCATTCGCAAGCTGGTCTCGTTCGGCACTCGCAATACGCTCTCGGAACAGAACAATCCGAACCGCGGCATCGGCGCCGCACGTGATTGGTTGTACGCGGAGTTCCTGAAAGCCGCCGAAGCTTCTGGTGGTCGCATGACTGTCGAGAAGCAGTCGTACGAACAGGCGAAAGCCCCGCGCGTGCCGCAACCGACGATTGTTACGAACATCGTCGCGACCTTGAAAGGTACGCAGCCTGAGTCGATTGATCGCATTTACGTCGTGAGCGGCCATTACGATTCGATGTGCAACAGCCCGACTGATGCGAAGTGCGACGCGCCCGGTGCGAACGACGACGCTTCCGGAACGGCAGCCGTGCTCGAGATGGCGCGCATCATGGCGAAACATCAGTTTGACGCGACGATCGTGTTCATGGCGGTGGCGGGTGAAGAGCAGAGCCTGCTGGGTTCCACTCACTACGCCGAACACGCCAAGCAGAAGAACTGGAACATCGACGCGATGTTTACGAACGATATCGTCGGCAACACGCTGGGCGGAAACGGCGTGCGCGACCGCGGCGCCGTGCGCGTGTTTTCCGAAGGTGTGCCGTCGAACGAAACACCGGCGGAAGCGAACACGCGCCGGAGTGTCGGCGGCGAGAACGATTCGGCGTCGCGGCAGTTGGCGCGTTTCATCAAGGAGATGGGCGAGCGTTACGTGCCGCAGATGAAAGTGATGATGATCTACCGGCGCGATCGTTACGGCCGTGGCGGCGATCACATTCCGTTTCTCGAACGCGGATGGCCCGC
>DASTOZ010000652.1:0-2899 GCA_035762365.1 Pyrinomonadaceae bacterium
AGGTAACCGTCAGTGCCGTAGAGCACAAATAAGCAAACTATTCGTAACGCTCTCGCAGACTAACTTGGGTAAAAGTCTCGCCCGGTCCAGGAGGGCCCCCAAGTGAAGAACTTCTCCATCTTCGAGCAAGCGCTCAAGTATTCTGGCGTCGAAGAGACAGAAAACCTTGGTGAGATCGCGAGCCTCGCACGTCGCGACTTCATCGAACGGGAGAGTTTTATCTGCCACACGACGACAGCCTCCGTCGAGTATGCCTGCCTGATGATCGAAAACGCTGTCTTGCTTCGCACGAATCGTGCCGGGCGAGTCTATGCCGGGGTCGAGAAACTGTCGTTGCTGCAACCGATCATCGATCGTTACATGCGCATCGCCGATATCTCCGAGTCCGTTTATCTCTTCGGCGAAGACGACTGGCGTCCGCCCCGTCATCCGAACATCCGGCTGGTCACGTTGAAAAACGATTTTCGCCTGACGCGGGAGTTGTTTGTCATCGCCGACTCTTCATCGTTGAGCTGTGCGGTTGTTGCTTTCGATGAAGCTGCTGCGGCTGTGTCGACGCCGGAACAGGCGAGGTACTGGGCACTGAAGACCAGCAATCCGGCTGTAGTTCACGCTCTGTCGAAGTCAGTCGAAGGCGTGATCGATTGGACGCTCGCTGCGTGAACTTTCGGAACGGCCGGCGGTTCAGGTTGCTTTTCAATCTGTGCCGTTAAGACACGGCGGATTTTCGGCGGTAACAACTTCGACGCAAGCATCGCCACTGCTCCGACCAGTTCGACGACGTCTCCGCCGCCGCGCCAGTGTTGTCGCACGACACGCGGATCGGTCACCGTCATCAGCCGCAGCAGACTCATCGAGATCAGGTAGGCATCGTCAACCTGGCCCACAAACGGCAACATGTCGGGGATGAAGTCGAGCGGCACGAGCGCGTAAACGATCGCGCCGGCAACCAGCAACCGCTCCTTCGCCGGCACACGTCCATCAACCATCAACCGCCCGCACAGAACCAGCATGTTGGGAATGAAGAAGAGTAAGTTTGTCATCCGGCTGCGCAGGCTTGGTTCTGACATGCATCCTCCTACATAATCCTGTTTTCATTCAATTCTTTTCCCATTGCCCTCTCGCAACTGCGAGACATCGAAAAGACGGATTATGGACATTCTCGAACGAATTCGCCAACGCGCTGGTTCCAGACCACAGCACATCGTGCTCACGGAAGGCAACGATCCACGCACGGTAGTCGCCGCCGCGCAATGCACGAGTCAACGCATCGCGCGCATCACGCTGCTCGGAGACGAGACCACGATTCGAAACTCAGCCCGCGAAAACGGCGTCGATCTCGGCGGCGTCGCCATAATCGATCACCGCCGCGCGTCTGATTTGGAAAAGATGGTCTCGCTTTATTACGACTTGCGAAAAGCGAAAGGTCTGATGCCGGACGAAGCGCGCACGCAGATTTCGGATCCGTTGTACTACGGCAACCTGATGGTCCGTATGGGCCAGGCGGACGGATCCGTGGCGGGCGCAACGAACACGACCGCACACACCGTTCGCGCAGCGCTGCATTGCATAGGCGTTCGACCGGGCTTCAAGCTCGTTTCGAGTTTCTTTCTGATGTCGCTACGCAACCAGGACTTTGGCCAGGACGGCGCGATGATCTATGCAGACTGTGGCGTCGTGATCGATCCGAGCGCCGCGGAGTTGGCGGAAATCGCGCTCGCGGCAGCCGACTCGTGCCGCGCGTTGCTCGGCGCTGAACCCCGCGTCGCGATGCTCTCGTTTTCCACCAAAGGGAGCGCGAAGCACAAGCTGATCGACAAGGTCGTCGAAGCAACGCGCACTGTCAAAGCCCGCGCGCCGGAGTTGCAGATCGACGGAGAACTTCAGGCAGACGCAGCGCTCGTCGCGTCGGTAGCGCAGTCGAAAGCACCCGGTTCGCCGGTCGCCGGCCGTGCAAACGTTTTGATCTTCCCCGATCTGCAAGCCGGAAACATCGCCTACAAGCTAACCGAACGACTGGCGGGCGCGACCGCAATCGGCCCGATTCTTCAGGGTTTAGACAAACCCGCGAACGATCTGTCGCGGGGTTGCACCGCGCGAGACATCGTCGACGCGGTTGCAATCACGGCCGTCCAGGCGCAAGCTCGGGCAGTGAAGTGAGGCTGCGGGTGAGGCAACGCCGCATCCGGGGCGGCATCCAAAGCCTGATTCCGGAAAATTGGGTTGAATCTGTGTTCCTGCTCAGATACACAATGGCGCTTCTGGTAATCGCGGGTTTTGCCGCGATAACCGTCGCTCAAACTCCGCAACCCTCGCCGTCTCCATCGCCTACTCCCGAAACTGTCAGGGTTTTCACCGAAGAAGTTCGACTCCCGGTCACGGCTCTCGACGCGTACGGTCACTACGATCCGACGCTCGAACTCGACGACATCCTGGTGCTCGAAGATGGCGTTGCTCAGCAACTCAGAAGCGTCACCCACGTTCCCGCGAACGTCCTGTTCATTCTCGATACTGGCGGCGAGATGAGTGGCCTCGGTGGGATGTCAAAGAGCACCGGCTTGACCCGGCAGGTCGCGCAGGAGCTGGTTGCCAAACTTCAACCCGGCTCGTGGATGGCCGTCATGCAGTCCGGAAACACAGCCGAGATGCTCCAGCCGTGGACCAAAGACAAGCCGGCTGTTCTCAGGACGCTCAAGAACAAGCTCCTTTCGACCAAGCGCTCGCGCATCTCGGAAGCAATCGCCGGTGCAAGCCAGCAACTAAAAGATCGCCCCGAGGGTAGTCGTCACGTGGTCCTGATCACCGACGGCGTCGATTCACCCGGCGTGAAAGCGAACCGTGAAGAGGCGGTGAAAAACTTGATCGCCGCTCGCGCCACCGTGCACATCATCAGTTACAC
>DASTOZ010000653.1:0-2633 GCA_035762365.1 Pyrinomonadaceae bacterium
GCTCCAAACCGCCGTCCATCCGCGTTTGGATCTCCTCGCCGTTTCAATCCACTCGACGTTGGTCGACGATGGCACGCTGGGGGTTCATTTTGAGTTTCCCTACGGATCGTCCGAGATGCAGGCAGCGGACTGGAAGCAGCACGCACTCCACTCTACAGAGATTATCGGTCGCAAGGATGGTCGGGTTGATGTGCGTCGCAGTGTTGATGGCACTACGTACTTTGTCTCGATAGCGTGGCAAGGTCCGGCAGAACTCGAAGCGGTCGAGCCGCATAACGTTTTACTCAAAGGCCGCACTACAGAAGGGACTCTGGAATTCGTCGCTCACTTCTCGGCGAGCGCCAGCATCCACGAATTGCCGAATGTCCACGAGACGTTTGCGGCGAGCATCGCTCATTGGAAACGTTTTTGGACGGACGGTGGCGCGGTAGAGTTGGCCCAGAGCAAGGACCGGCGCGCGCGTGAACTGGAGCGACGTGTGGTGCTGTCGCAGTATCTGACGGCGATTCAATGTTCGGGCAGTGTTCCGCCGCAGGAGACTGGACTGACTGTCAACAGTTGGTACGGCAAGTTTCATCTCGAGATGCACTGGTGGCACGCGGCGCACTTCCCGCTCTGGAACCGCTTGCCGCTGCTCGAGAAGAGTCTTGCCTGGTACGAATCGATCCTGCCTGCGGCACGAGCGCTCGCGCATTCGCAAGGTTATGCGGGCGCACGTTGGCCCAAGATGGTTGGACCCGAAGGTCGCGACAGCCCGTCGACTATCGGTCCGTTGTTGATCTGGCAACAGCCACACCCGATCTTTTATGCAGAACTCTGCTATCAGTCGCATCCGAACAGGCAAACTCTCGAGCGGTACGGGTCGATCGTTCACGAGTCGGCAACGTTCATGGCGTCTTATGCTTTTTGGGAGACGACGCGCGGCCGTTTTGTGCTTGGTCCGCCGCTGATACCGGCGCAGGAGAATCATCCTCCACGCGAAACCTGGAACCCTACGTTTGAGTTGGCTTACTGGAAGTATGGTCTAAAAACAGCGCAACGGTGGCGCGAGCGTCTGGGGTTAAAACGGAATGAAGAATGGGACAAGGTGATCCGGGGATTGTCGGCGCTGCCGGTCCATGACGGTGTTTACCTGGCCCACGAGAACTGTCCGCAGACATTCAGCGAGAGAAATCACGACCACCCATCGATGCTTGCAGCCTTTGGCGTGTTGAATGGCGACGGTGTCGATCCCGAGACGATGCGCCGCACGCTGCTCAAGACGATGAAAGAATGGAAGTGGGACCAGACGTGGGGTTGGGATTATCCGATGACGGCTATGACTGCTGCTCGCCTCGGTGAAACCGCGATCGCTGTTGACGCGTTGTTGATGCAAACGGAGAAGAACCGTTACTTACCTAACGGTCATAACTGGCAGAGACCAAACCTTCCGTGTTACCTGCCGGGAAATGGAGGATTGCTTTACGCGATCGCGATGATGGCGGGAGGTTGGGAAAACGCGCCGCGAAAGCACGCACCCGGCTTTCCGCAGGACGGCTCCTGGAAAGTACGTTGGGAAGGGTTGAATTCGTCGCTGCTGGAAAAAATCTAAAGTCGCGCGCGCGCCGTCAGCTTTACGGCCAGCCGCAGATTTTGCGATTGGGCGTAGCGCGCACGATCTCGAGGAAGCGCGGTTCGTAATCCTTCGCGTAGAGATCGACGCTCTGTCTGATCTTGCTGAAGAGGGAGCAGCGTAGTCGGTCGTCGGTAAAACGATCGCGAAGATAGGCCATCGCGTTGGCTTCGCCCCAGTACTCTCGATCTTCCCAGATCTGCACTGGCGTGCCGCCGATCTTTGCGGCGATTTCGACGAGTCGCGGATCCTTTGAGTCACGGCCGTTACTGAGAAAGATCTTGTTGTACTGCGGCATTAGTTGCGACTGAAGCTGATAGACAGTTGCATCGACCTCGCTGGTTCGTTTGACGTGACCGAACTCGTGGGCGATCTTGGTTGCCGCCAGGGTACTTCCGTTAATGCGATTCGACTCGGCAGTTGGCACGAGTGAGTTCATCACGGGGAAATAGATTGGGTTCGGATAGCCCTCGTCGAGGCGCATGCCGAGAATGATGGTGGCGGCGATGAGCGTGCCCTGATCGTTCCACTTGTAATTGCCGGTGGTGGCGCCTTCGGCGTTGTCGCGCGACACGGAAATCGTGAGCGTGAAATTCGGATTTGCTTTAAAGTAATCCCATTGTTCGCGCCCGGTCCCAGTTGCCAGAAATTCAGCTTTCCACTTTTCGTATCGCGTGAGGTACTTGGTTGGAATGTCCTCTTTGATGCCTGGACCACGATCGCTGCGCGGCCAGACGACAGGCTCGACTGCATGATACTCAGTGACCGAATACGCCGATGAGGTATCGCCCACTTCAGTAAACAGAAGTGAAATACCAGCTAAAAGCAGTAACCCAAGAGCGATACGTGAAGATCTCATTGTGCCAACTCCCTCGAGTCTTAGGACGTTGTCTTGCGTTTTGTGGGGCTTACATGGGTGAGAATTTTCTAAACCATCCGGCACTAGAAGTCAATGATTCCATGAAAACACGGCTCCTGATCTGCATACTCCTGCTACTGACGCTGGGTTATCCTTCCCAGG
>DASTOZ010000654.1:0-3368 GCA_035762365.1 Pyrinomonadaceae bacterium
CGCTGTATCGCATGGGCCGATCGGAAGCGCTTTATCGCGTCGTTAGCGATTTGGATTCCGGGCGGCAGGAGCAGGCAATCGGTTACCTGTCGCAGTTGGAGAGTCCCGACGCGCTTTATCCGTTTCTGAATAAAGAGAAGAACAAGCCGCGCGTGACGGCGGGGTTGTTGAAAGCGCTCGCGCGAATCGGCGACGCACACACGCTCGAAGTCGTCAAGCCATATCGTGAGTCGCACGAGCGGTATGTCGCCGAAGCCGCTGAGATCGCGCACGACGAGATCGAAAAGCGCCTGGCCGAAAGCCCATCGCCTACGCGAGCGCGACCACGCACTTTGAGCACCGCGGGAGACCGGCCTTTGTAGATCTTTGTGCTTAGTGCTTTGTGCTTTGTTCGTGAGTTGAAACCGGCCTGAACGGTCGACCAGGCGACGAGAGATACAAAGAACAAAGGACAAAGGACAACGTTCTAAGCACTAAGAACACGCATGCACGCAAACTTGCGCACCTTTCTCGATCTACTTACCAGAGAAAACGAAATCATCACCATCAAAGCCGAGGTCGATCCGTGCCTCGAGCTCGCGGAAATCCATCGTCGCGTGATCGACGAGGGTGGACCGGCGCTTTTGTTCGACAACGTGAAGGGGAGCCGTTATCCGGTCGTCACCAATCTCTTCGGGACGAATCGAAGACTGGATCTCGCGTTTGGCCCAAAACCGGAAGCGATGGTGCGCGAGTTTGTTCACATTGCGGAGTCGATACTGCCGCCGAAGGCCGGCGAGCTTTGGAAGAGCCGTTCGATCGCGCTGGATTTTCTGAAGCTCGGGACGACGAAGACGCGACGCACGCCGGTTACGCAGGTTGTCGATCGGCCTGCGCGGCTCGACGAGTTGCCGGTGCTTACGACGTGGCAGCAAGACGGCGGGCCGTTCATCACGCTGCCGCTCGTCTACACCGAGAACCCGATCACGAAGAAACACAATCTCGGAATCTATCGCATGCAGGTCTACGACGCGCACACCACGGGCCTGCACTGGCAGATTCAAAAGGGCGGCGGCTTTCATTACAGCGAGGCTGAACGTCTCAACCAGTCGCTGCCGGTTACGGTGTTTCTTGGTGGTCCACCGGCGCTGATCCTCGCCGCGATCGCGCCGTTGCCGGAAGATGTTCCCGAGTTGGTGCTGGCGTCGTTGCTTGCGGGTGAGAAGTTGAAAATGACGCGCGCGCGCGCCGAGACGTCGTCGAGCAATGGGCATCATCTCGCGGCGGAAGCGGAGTTTGCGCTCGTCGGACATGCGCCGCCGCACGAGCGACGCCCGGAAGGACCATTTGGCGATCATTACGGTTACTACTCGTTGCTTCACGATTACCCAGTCTTCAAAGTTGACGCTGTGTACCACCGGCGCGAGGCGATCTATCCGGCGACTGTGGTCGGCAAACCGCGGCAGGAAGATTTTTTCATCGGCGACTATTTGCAGAAGTTGTTGTCGCCGTTGTTTCCGCTGGTGATGCCGTCGGTGCGCGATCTTTGGACGTATGGCGAGACGGGATTTCACTCACTGTGTGCAGCCGTGGTGCGCGAGCGATACGGACGCGAGGCGCTTGTTTCGGGTTTTCGCATTCTCGGCGAGGGCCAGCTTTCTTTGACGAAGTTTTTGATACTCACCGACACGCCGCAGGACCTGAAGGACTTTCCGCGATTGTTGGAACACGTGCTTGCTCGTTTTCGGCCGGAGACGGATCTGTTTGTTTTTTCAAACGTATCGATGGATACGTTGGACTATACAAGCGGGAAAGTGAACGAAGGCAGCAAGGCGATCATGCTCGGTTTGGGTGATGCGGTGCGTGAGTTGCCGCGGGAGTTTCGCAGGACGTTGCCGGGGTTTGTTTCGCGAGCAGAAGTGTTTTGCGCTGGATGTTTGGTGTTGCAGGGCGCGTCGTTCGCGGAAGATGAAACACTGGCGGCGCGAGTGGCGAGTGATCCGGCGTTTGCAGAGTGGCCGCTGATCGTGTTGCACGACGATGTCAGTGTGGCGCGGTCGTCGCCGGACTTCCTGTGGGCCACGTGGACGCGCTTCGAACCCGCGGCGGACATTTACGCCTCGCAGACGAGCGTTCATCGACATCACCTGGTCTACAAAGCGCCCGTAGTAATCGATGCACGAACGAAACCCGGCTTTCCGGATGAACTGATCGTGCGTGACGATATTCGTGAGCTGGTTGATCGACGGTGGCGGGAGTACTTTCCGCGCGGACTCAAGCCGCCCAAGTTCAAGGAAGCCTGATCGTAAATACCGCGCCGGTTTCAGGATGATTGGCAGCGGTCAGCGTCCCTCCGTGTTCGGTGACGATCCGGTGGGCCAGCGCGAGACCGATCCCGTGCCCCTTCGATTTGGTTGTGAAGAAGGGGATGAATATTTTCGGCAGATCGGCCGGTGGGATTCCCGGTCCGGTATCGCGGATTTCAATCTCATTTCCAACTTTAACGAACACCGATCTTTCCGATCCGTGTTCAGATATTGCCTCCGCGGCGTTGCGCAAGAGGTTGATGAAAGCCTGACGCAGCATCCGTTCATCGCCATGAATGTGCAAAGCTCCGTTTGCTTCGACGTTCAATTCAACACGCAACTCGTTGAACGTTTTCTTCAATTCCAAAGCGCATTCTTCGATCAGTTGAACCACCTCGACGTCCTCGAGCTGCAAGGGCTGTGGGCGCGCGAAGTTTAAAAACGCCGTCACCATCGTCGAAAGGTTTCGCACCTCATTCAGCAGGTCCTCGCTCTCCAGCAGTTGCGCGTAACCGTGAAGCGTCGCGATCGCGTTCTTGAACTCGTGCGCCAACCCGGCGGACATCTCTCCCAGACTCTCGAGATTGCGCTTCAACGCGACCTGCTCCCGCAGCTCCGTCACTTCAGTGATGTCCGTCAACAAACACAACGCACCTCGCGCACTGCTCTCCTGTCGCAGCTCGATCGGTGCGACAGTCGCGCCGATCCGCCGCAATCGCCCGGTTGGACTAACAGTCTCGATCTCGCTGCGGCGATACAACGTCCCGTGCTGCAAACAGTCCCCAACCATCGACGCAAGCTCCGCATGTCCGGCAAGCAGTTGCTCGTACGACACGCCCAGCACGTTCCCATCGACTTCCAACAACGCCCGTCCCGGCGCGTTCACCACCATCGACCGCCCACCCGCCTCGAACGCCAGCAACCCCGACGGCAGACTCGCCACGATTCGTTCGCTAAACTTTTCCGCCGACGTCGCACGCTCGCGCGCCTCGACACTCAGTTGCTCCAGCTCCTTTCGCTGTTCCTGCAACTGCGCCACGACCGACTGAAATGTCTCCAGCACAAACTCCGCTTCGTCCTGCG
>DASTOZ010000655.1:0-4700 GCA_035762365.1 Pyrinomonadaceae bacterium
CTACGTCGCCATCTCAAAGCACTCGCATGAACGCGACCAGATCTTTGCGCTCCTGGGCCGTCAGTTTCAACTCCAGAATCAGATTGAAAAACTCAACGGTGTCTTCCAGGGTAAGCAATCGCCCGTCATGCAGATACGGCGGCGACTCTTTGATCCCACGCAACGGAAACGTCTTGATTGGTCCCTGCGCCGTCATCATCATTCCGCCTTCCATGCGCGGTTTGAAGAACCGTTCGACTGCGAGATCGTGCATCTGATTGTCAGTGTAGAACGGCGGCTGGTGACACACGCTGCACTGCGCCTTGCCGAAGAACAGGTCTTCACCGCGAGCCTCGCTCGGCGACGCTTTCGATCGATCCAGACGCCCGAGCACGTTGAGTTTGGGCGCCGGCGGGAAGTCGAGCAACTCCTGAAACTCGGCCATGAAGTGGACCTGCGAGCCACGCTCCAGAATGTTCACGCCTTTCTTCGTCGCCAAAACAGTATCGCCGTCAAAGTACGCGGCTCGTTGCTCAAACTCGGTGAAATCTTCGACGCTCTTCATTGCCCGTTGCGATCCAAACAGTCGCTGAATATTCACGCCGCGCAATGACGTAGTCTCGATGCGTCGTCGATTTTCTTGCGGCCGGATGTCGCCGACGAGGTGAAATGCACCCGACGTATGACCATTCACGTTACAGTCGAAACAAGCGACGCCGAGCATGCCCTCCGCTCGTTCTGTTTTCCGATCGTCCGTGGCGTTGAACTGCTGTTGCGGAAACTGCGTCACCAGCAGACGCAAGCCTTCGAGCTGCTTGGGATTCAGAATCCCATTGAACAACTCGTAAAAGTTGTTAGCCGTGATCAGTTGCCCTTTCGAGACGTCGCCAAGGTCTTTGCGCGACGTCAGGAACATCGCCGGGGGAAACTCGGGCAGAAAATGGTCCGGCAGATCGAAATCCATGTCGAACCGCTCGACACGCGGCAACAGCTTGATCTCGACTTGCGGAAACACCATGCCGCCAACCGGATGATTGACGTGTGGCAGCGGCAGGTAAGGGAACACACCCTGCTCGCGGATCGCTTCCGGCGTCATTTGTCCTAGCCGATCCCATGTCAGGCCGACCTTGAGTTTCGCAGTCGGCCCGACTGGAATCGGCTTACCGCGCGTCATACGCACGCTCTCATCGACGCGGCGGGTAAGATCGTAACGTTCTTCGAGCAAACGCTGGTGCGCGGCCGCAACTCCAGCTTTTGCGGCCTTGTCGCGTGCTCGCACTACATCGAAAGGCTCCTCTATTACGGGTGAAAATGAAGACGGGCGCTGTTGTTGAGCGCGAGCGGCGTCCGTGACCAGCAGAATCGCCGCTGTGGAGAGCACAAAGATCACTGCCAGAAGCACTTTCAGCCGTTTTGGGTATGTCATGAAAGCAATAACACGCGACCCGCTCGAATATTCCCGGGAATTTTTTGGCCCGCAAAGTGTTACTCTACAGTGGCAACCCTAGTGGACGAGGATTATGGACAGCCCGCTTAGCGATACCGTCTTCACGGAGGCGGCCCTGGCGCACATCGACGCGCTCTACGGTTACGCCATGACGCTCACTCGCAATTCGAGTGAAGCCCAGGATCTCGTCCAGGAAACTTATTTGCGGGCGACGCGCGCGGAAAAACAGCCGCCGCTTAGCGAGAATTTGAAAGCCTGGCTGTTTGTAATCATGCGGAACGCGTGGCTCAATCAGGTGCGGCACAACCAGAGTGGCCCAAGGTTTGTCGAACTCGAAACGCACGAACAACCTGAGGACGCGCGTGCCAACCCGCACGTCGTTTATTTAAGAAAGCTGGAACGCGAGCAGGTGCGCGAGGCGATTGAGAAACTTCCGGAAGCCTACCGCGAGATTGTTGTATTGCGTGATATCGAAGGATTCACTTATCAAGAGATAGCGATGGTGCTGGAGTGTCCAGCCGGAACGGTGATGTCGCGACTCGGGCGCGCTCGTGCAAAACTGCGAGCTTCGCTTTCGTTATGGCAGACCAAAAGCCGCGCAAGGGCAATGTGATTTTAAGAATGAATAATTGCGAAGACATTTGTAAACGTTTGAATCTGTATCTCGACAACGAACTGCAGGGCGAAGAGCGCGTGGCTGTCGAGGCCCACCTGCAAACGTGCGGGTCGTGCGCGGCGATTTTTGAGCGTGAACGTTCGTTCATCAATGCGATTAGAGAATGCGGGCCATTGCATGTGGCGCCCCCGGCGTTGCGCGCCAGAGTTCAGCAGACGCTGGAGGGATCGGCCAGTGCGGCGGTGTTGACGTCGCGCTTCGGATCGAGACCACGGCTGACGATTGGTTTGGCGATGGCCGCGACTCTGCTGATGCTGCTGCTGCCGGTCGTGATCTGGCGAGTGATGAAGCGTGCTGACGCGACGACAGCGCCTTCGAGCTTTGCCTTGATGGCGGCGGAGAACCACTTGCGCCACGCCCGCGGACAGTTGCCGCTGGAAATCGAAACCGCCACACCTCGGCAGATCTCCGAGTGGTTCGATAACAAAGTCAACTTCAGCGTGAAACTGCCGAACTACCAGGAGTCGTCAGGACAGGAAAAGCTCTACACGTTGGAAGGCGCGCGGTTGGTCGGGTACAAGGACGATTACGCTGCCTACGTTGCGTATCGCATGAAGTCGCGGCCGATCAGTTTGGTGATCACGTCAGATTCGCTTGTGAAGCCTACGGGCGGTGAAGAGATCGTCGCGCGTGGTCTGACGTTTCACTACAACGCGATTAACGGATTGAAAGTGCTGACCTGGTCCGATCGTGGACTGACGTACGCGCTCGTGTCGGATCTCGAAGAACGGGGACAGCAGTCGTGCATCGTTTGTCACGAGGGGACGAAGGATCACGATCTAATCGAGCCGTTGAAGCCTCACTAACTGGGACGTGAGTACATCTTGATCACGCGCTCGATGGCGAGCCGGCACACGCGGCAGAACTTGTCGGTGCGCGAGAACATGATGCAGTCGATCTCGGGACGGTAGTAACCACGCGCCTCGTACATCGCGCCTTCGAACGCGCCGACCTGTCCGAAGTGCTTTTCCGCCGCAAACATCTTCTTTTCGTGCTCCAGCTCTTCGCGGAAGAGCGCCTCCATCTCTTCCTCCGGGCGCTTGTCTTTGCGTAGCTGCGCGCGCCGCTTCTGTATCTCTCGTGAGTAGTTCTCGAACTCTTCCTTGTTCCACGGCGTCGGCACCGGTGTGACGTTCGCGAACGGCGATGCCAGGTTGCGCCACTTCAACGTGCTGACGTCCAGCAGCGCTGTGACGTTCGGTTCCCACGGTTCGATTCGATCCGGCGAAGGCGTGTACGCCACCGACGACGTGTAGTACTCGTCCGCCAGTCCCGCGAAGTGATGACCAAACTCGTGAACGAACACGTAGTTCGCGAATGCATTGTCAGAAGCGACGGTGCTGTACAGGTTGAAGATCCCGCCGCCGCCGTAGGTGCGACCATTTACCAGTACTTCGATGAACTCGTACGGCGCCTGCTCCGCGACCTCTCGGAGCGAGCGATTATCAAACGTGAGCACGTATCTTTCCGATCCAAAAGCATCGTAGGTCGCGCCGATCGGCGAGTGGCGATAGATGCCGGTCGACGGCCGCGAGATACCTGACTCGGGAGCCGGCGGCGACATGGCCCAGACGTTGAAATCCTTGCGATGCTCTTTAAAGGGCGAGGTCGAGAACAGCACTTCTGTCAGCCGTCGCGCATCTGCTTCAAACTTCTTCGCTTCGGCGGCGGTGTAACCGTCACCCAGAATCAGAAAGTCGACCTTTGCTTCCGGTTCGCCTGTCTTTTGGATCGTGATCAGCGGCGCGGATGAGGTGCGCTTCGAGCGATCGATGAACATGTCGGATGGATCGATCGTCGTCGTCCAAATGTCCTGCCAGTTGTTTTTCGCATCGCGTTTTTTCAAAACGACGCTGACCGGCGCGGTCGGAGCAGGAAAACGCAGCGACTCCTGAAATGTTCTTTTGATCGTCTTTGCTTCGTCCGTCGTTTCCCACTCGCCGTAGATCGACGCGAAACCTCGTGAGTAGAGCAAGTGTTTGCTCTTCAGATCGTGGACTTCAAAGAAGTACTTGCCGAGGTTCGACGCGTCGATCGCCTGCTTCGGATCTCCAGGCCATGGCAGCGGCTCAATCACGACTCGATCGACGCTGAAAACTTCCGAAGTTGCGTCGCCGGTGTGGTAGTAGTCGAGGCGCATGGTCTGCGGTGCGGCAGTCGCGGCGCCGAGAAACAATAAGAGAGCGGCGAAGGCGATGATGGGTCTGGTCATACGGCGGATAATACAAATGAAGACAACCGTGTGTCATCCGCGCTAAACTGTCGCCACTTATGGCAAGTGTCCTCGAGATCATCCCGCTCGGCGGTATCGGCGAGTTTGGAATGAATTGCATGGCTGTGCGCTACGGCGACGAGATGTTGATTCTCGACGCCGGCATGGGCTTTCCCGAGGAGTCGGCTTACGGCGTCGACGTTTCCATCCCGAATTTCAATTTTCTCGACGAATATAAAGACGAAATCACGGCCATCATTCTGACGCACGGCCACGAAGATCATCTCGGTGCGCTGCCGTACCTGCTCAAGAGGTTCAACGTTCCGGTCTACTGTTCACACTTCACCGCGGGGCTCGCGGAAAGCAAACTCGAAGAGCACGATCTG
>DASTOZ010000656.1:0-6973 GCA_035762365.1 Pyrinomonadaceae bacterium
ATTCGTCAAGCGCGATCGGAATCGACGCGGCGGAAGTGTTGCCGTGCACCGCGATGTTCGAATAGACCTTCGACATATCAACATTCAGTCGATCCGCCACCGCTTCGGTGATCCGCTGGTTCGCCTGGTGCGGAATGAACAGGTTGATGTCCTCCGATTTCAGGCCCGTCCGATCCAGAACTTCGCGCGAGATCTCAGCCATCGAACGCACGGCGACTTTGAACAGCTCGTTTCCCTTCATCTTGAAGAAGTGATCGCCCGCCGCGAGCGTCTCGGCTGTCGGCCTGCGACGCGTGCCTCCGCCGGGTGAATAAAGCTGCTCTTCGTAACGCCCGTCTGACCTTATCTTCGACGCGAGAATGCCGCGGTTTCCTTCGACTGCTCCCAACACCGCTGCTCCGGCGCCGTCGCCAAACAACACGCACGTTTGCCGGTCCGTGTAGTCGACGTACTGCGTTAGAACTTCAGCGCCGACAACGACGGCATAGCGCACCTGGCCCGTGCGGATCATCGAATCGGCGAGTGACACGCCGTACAAAAAACCCGAACACGCGGCAACGACGTCCATTGCCGCGGCATTATGAGCGCCGATCTCGGCCTGCACGATACAACCTGTGGATGGGAGTATTTGGTCTGGGGAGACGGTGGCACAGATCAGAAGGTCGATGTCTGACGGATCGAGACGAGCGCGTTCGATGGCCTGGCGAACTGCGCGAACGGCAAACATCGAGGTGTATTCATGCGGCGCGGCTTTCCGGCGTTGCTTGATGCCGGTGCGGGTAGTGATCCACTCGTCCGAGGTCTCAACCATCTTGGCGAGATCGGCATTAGTCAGAATGCCTTCAGGGTACGAGTGTCCGGTACCCAGAATTCCAGCGCGTTGATTAGCCATTAATTGCCTCAGAATATATCGACTCAAAACAAAAGCCAAACGTAGTAATAGTTTGTGCTTAGTATTTAGTGCTTTGTACTTTGTTCGCTAGCTTATGGTTAGGCTGCCATGCGACGCGGTGAGCCTGCGAACAAAGTACAAAGTACTAAGCACAAAGCTCAACAAACCCTTTACCCACCTCAAACAGCGACCGACCGGATCGTGGCTGTTTCCGTAATTCCCTTTTCAATGCGCTCGCTGGTTCGATTCTCAGAAAACTCCTTGACGCTGCGGATCGCATTGCGAATCGCCTTGGCGTTTGAGCGGCCATGACCGATCACGACGATCCGGTTTACGCCCAGCAGTGGCGCGCCTCCGTATTCCGTGTAGTCCAGGCGACGTTTGATGCTGCGGAAGGCTGGTTTTGCGAGCATCGCGCCCGCTTTTGTCACCGCCGTCGACATCAACTCGCGCTTCAGCATCGACAGCATCGCTTCCGTCAAACCTTCCGACAATTTCAACATCACGTTTCCGGTGAATCCGTCCGTGACGATCACGTCGACCATTCCGGAAAACACGTCGCGACCTTCAACGTTGCCGACGAAGTTGATGTTGCTCAACTGCCGCAACAACGGAAACGCCTCTTTCGTGAGGTCGTTTCCTTTCGCCTCTTCTTCGCCGATGCTCATCAAACCGACGGACGGTTTGATGGTTCCGAGCACCGAACGTGAATACGCGTCGCCCATGATTGCAAACTGGGCCAGGTGATGCGGCTTGCACTCGGAATTCGCGCCGACGTCGAGCAGTAGCGTTGGTTTCGCTGCCTTCGTCGGAATCAACGCTGCGAGCGCGGGCCGATCCACGCCGTGCATGGTCCCGATCACCATTTTCGCAGTGGCCATCGCGGCGCCCGTGTTGCCCGCCGAGATAAAACCATCGCCGCGACCTTCGCTCACCAGCCTGGTCCCGATTCTCAAAGAACTCTTTTTCTTGCGTCGGACGGCGTTCGCGACGGCTTCGTCCATCGCTATCACTTCCGCGGCTTCGACCAACTCGATTCCGTGATCGCCGTCACCGCGCCAGCCACAGCGTCGCAGTTCTGGCTCGACCTTGTGCGGTTGGCCCACAAGGATGACGCCCACACCGAAGTCGCGCGTCGCAGCGAGTGCGCCGTCGATCTCAGCGTGCGGCGCATGGTCGCTGCCCATTGCGTCGAGAACGACCTTGCCCGTTAAGAGGGCTTCATTCTTCGACTGACTTCGCACTTATTTAGGTTAGGACTGTTCCACCTGCACTATTTCGCGGCCTTTGTAATGACCGCATTTGGGGCATACACGGTGGGGCATGCGGGGCTCACGGCAATTCGGGCAGAGCGTGGTTTGCGGGGTACGCAGCGCGTCGTGCGCTCGGCGCTTGTCTCGACGAGCTTTGGAATGTCGTCGCTTTGGATTTGGCATAATGACTCCGTAATTTATCGATCTGTGTTCTTTAAACCCTTAAGTGCGGCCCAACGCGGATCGACTTCGTCGGCCGCGCAATTACACTGGCCGGTGTTCAAGTCGATGCCGCATTCCGGACAGATTCCCTTGCAGTCTTCCCGGCACAACGCTCGAGCCGGTACGGCGAGCAGAACCTGCTCCTTCACGATCTCGTCGACGTCGATCGATTCGCCGTCGAACACCGAGACCGACATTTCCTCTTCGCTGAGCGCCGCCGCGGAGCTGGATTCGTAATCCGCTCCCGTGATGTACTCCAGCGCAAAGTCACTGATGACAGGCAGTTCAATGGGTTTCAGGCAGCGGTCGCATTCGAGCTGCACCCGCGTTGCCACGTGCCCCTTTACGGCAACGGCTTGCCCGGTCCGTCTTATGGTCCCCCTGACCTCAGCCGGCGCGGCTAACCTCACACGCTCGTCGCCTGGATCGAGCTCGTCAGGCTGGTAAACATGAGCGAAATCGCCCCTGCCGCCCTCCAACTTCTCCAGCTCAATCCGCATTCCCACCCCGCACTGCCGCCGCGCGTAGACCTGATAGTCCAATCCGGCGCTATGCGCACAAAACGGCCATTATAGCGGGCAAAGCTGGTCTGTCAACGCAGGTGGTGCTCCGAAGTCGTCTCTTATCGATTGTTATCTTAAACTGCGGTTAGTCGATGCCGGATTCAGTCCTCGTCGCTTACGCTGTTTTAACTGAGAGCATGCCCGCAGTGGCCCTCCTCAAAATCCCAGGCGCCGGCTTCAAGTCCCTTTTCGAGAGCCGAGTAAACACCGTAAATATCCGATTCCGGCGGAACGTCCACAGCAACCAGGTAATCGGTCGCGCGTTCGTACGTGCAACCGAGTGAAGCCAATGGTTGCCATGCGGATTCAAACTCTTGCTCCGCCTCCTCATCCACGAGAAATATCCTGTAGGTCGAGTGGCCGCCCCGTTGATACACGCGCCGGAACAGATTCTCTCCTCCTGTTTGCTCGGCGACGACCAGGTCTGCGTAGCTCACACCATAAACGTAGAACGGGACATTCCTCAGGACGTAAGTTCGCTCAGCTACCACTACCGCCCACATCGTTTCGGTTGCATGATCGTGCCAATCGGACTGATCGAGTTCGAAAGTCACTTTCACTAGCTTCTCAACCGGCGAAAGATTGTGCTGCTTGTGAGCGGTCATGAGATAGTCTCCTCCACTTAATTCTTCTGCTTCCACTTCAAATACTCTTGATTGGTCTTCGCCCCCTTTTCCTGATTACAGGTCTTGCAGGTATTCTGCAAGTTCTTCATCGTGTTGTTGCCAGCCCGAGACTTTGGATCCGAGTGGTCGATATTCGATTGCCGTGGACCCACGACGCAACCAGTCCGCAAGATTGGTTATTCCAGTGGGCGTCAGCTACTGTGTCAAGCGCACGTTGAGCGCCCTCTATAGAGGTCTGTCGGAACCCGAAACTGCGCCTGTGGCGAAGAGTGAGACGTTGATTCGAAGAATAGTCAGTGAGGTGTTTGAGGCGTTCGTCGATCCCGCGATTAATTTACATTGGATTAGCCTCGACGCCCCAGTTTGGATTACTTGTGGGGTCCTGACTGGAGATACACAGCGATATCGTCCCACGCATCTTCAACTCTGCCAGCAAGCTCGGCGTTGTGGTGAAGTTTGTCCAGTAGCGGCAAGACAGTCTGAAGATCGAGGTTGCCATGTATGCGGGCTATATCGCCAAACGAGGTTATCGCCAAGCCGACGACATCGATATCCGGATGGCTGGTCAGCTGGATGCATTTATCTTGAAGCCAACGCCAATCCGGATCATGGTGGACGACACGAGCCAAGGCGTAACAGACTGTCGCTGAAGAAGGCGACGAAAGCGCCTCTTCGGCATCGTGTCGACTAATAGGATCCAGCGCTCTGTACCGCACTCTTATTTTGCTCCGCTTCAGGGCACAAGAGAGCGCAATCACGAACCGCAGAAATATTCGGATTGGCCAATTTGGTGTCTGGCTCGATTGTCTAATCCAGCAAAAACTTGAAATGCCCTTGGCTCGGTTGTGGTTTGAATGAGCGACCGTTAAGGTGTCGCATCTAAACTGAGTGTCCGGGGGAGGTGGGGACGCACTCTACTATTCGCTTGGATCACCGTCAATAAGATTGTTCGTCACAATTCCAGTGCACGACGTTAACATTCGTAGTTCGAAAAAGTTCTGAGAAACGTTGTAACTAGTGAGACTGCTGATTACTAATCTTGAATGCCTGTAAGGCGTCTTCGCGCA
This sequence comes from Pyrinomonadaceae bacterium, assembly GCA_035762365.1. GTDB lineage: Bacteria > Acidobacteriota > Blastocatellia > Pyrinomonadales > Pyrinomonadaceae > PSRF01. The sequence goes on from DASTOZ010000656.1 coordinate 4,624, forward strand.
ACGCGTCTGCTAATCGCTTGTCTACGTCGGCCATGAGACGGGGAGTTCCAGATTTCCTAACATGAAAAAGCGGCGCAGTTTTGCGGACGCGCTGGTGAAGAGCAGAAGAAGTTAATTCGGGTAAATTAATAGGAGAGCTAGGTCCGCACGCTTTTTTCATCGCTTCATCCGCTAGTTCTCTGCTGCCCATGCGTTCGTAGACCTGCGCCAGAATGTAGAACGCTTCGGAGTATCCGCAGTCCATCCTGGTGGCTTTGCGGAGGTGGCGGACGGCGAGGGTGTCGCGGTTGAGTTCGTAATAAAGACAGCCGAGAACGTAATGAGCTTCGGGTGAGGGTCGAACTGTTAACGCGCGTTTGAATTCACCTAGCGCACGACGCCAGTTTTTCTCCGCTACGAACAACCAGCCGAGGCCGTAGTGTCCGGCAAACGACGACCCGCCTCGAGTGTTTGCGTTGCTGAGCAAGTCTTTCGCCAGTTCGACTTCACCATCGTCGGCGCAAGTCAAACCAAGCAAAAGCGAGATGCGAACATCATTTGGTAGCGCGGCGTGTGCTTTCGCGAGGTACGCGCGCGCGAGTTTCGATTTGCCGCGACGGAAGAAATGCTCGCCGATGAACAGATTCAATGCCGCATTTCCGTCAGCGATTTCGGCAGCGCGCTGGAGTTTGGCGATTCCTGGACCAACTTGCTTGTCTTCGATGAGAAGAAAGCCTTCGTTCACCAACTCTTCGAAAGCTTTTTTACCCTGCGCATCGATCGGCTTCTCAGCCACGTCGACCTGCGCGGCTGGCGCATCCGCCCGCGCCAGGATCTGCATGCGCAACTCGTCGCGATGGACGTTCTCTTCCTGCTCGCTCGCATCGCGCTGACAACGCTCGCTCCACAATTTCTCCAAGCGCTCCGTCTCGACCACACCGTCTTCAGCAAGCAGGTTAACCAGCGACCGCACGAGCGAGCGATCGAGATAAGCATTCTGCGCGTAGCGCAAAAGCAGATCGAGACTTCGCTCCAAACGTTCCGCGAGACGCGCGACGCGATTCTCCGCCGCTGAAATGCGCTCGAGCAGATGTTCGTCGGTGGAGACACTCGTGCTGCCGACTTCAAACCGCGATGAACTCGGCTCGACAATGATCATGAGCCGCGTACCGCAACGCGCACAGAACTCCTGGCCCAGCGGATTCGCTGCGAGACATTTCTGACAGTAGTGTGAGATGGTGGGGCGCATCTGTTTTGGGTCTTTGGACTTGGGCCTTTGGTTTAGCTCGTTAACCTGGCGCCTTCCAAAGACCGAAGTCCAAAGACCAAAGTCCTAAGTCTAATACTCGTAAAACCCGCGGCCGCTCTTTCGTCCAAGCCAACCAGCGTCCACATAACGCTTCAACAGCGGACAGGGGCGATATTTTGGATCTCCGAGCCCCTCATATAACACATTCATGATGGCCAGGCATACATCCAGACCGATGAAATCGGCGAGTGTGAGCGGTCCCATCGGATGGTTCATGCCGAGTTTCATGATGCCGTCGATACTCTCGCGCGTCGCGACACCTTCGTACAATGCGAAGATCGCTTCGTTGATCATCGGCATCAACACGCGATTCGAAACGAACCCCGGCGAGTCCTGACAGTCGAGCGCGATCTTGTCCATCTTCACCGCGAGCGTACTCACGCGCTCATACGTCTCGTCTGACGTTGCGATGCCGCGGATCACCTCGACGAGTTTCATCACCGGCACGGGATTCATGAAGTGCATGCCGATGACTTTGTCGGGCCTTCCAGTCGCGGCACCAAGTTTCGTGATCGAGATTGACGACGTGTTAGACGCGAGAATCGCCTGCGATGGCGTGATTCGATCCAGTGCCTGAAAAACCTCGGTCTTGACCGCAAGATTCTCAGTAACAGCTTCAATGACAAAAGACGCTTCGCTCAATGCGTCGAGGTCAGTTGTCGTACGAATCCGTTCGACGACAGCCTGCTTGCCCGCGGCGTCGAGTCGTTGCTTGTCGACGTCACGTTGCAGACTCTTATCGATTGCAGCGAGTCCGCGCTGCAGAAACTCGTCGCTGACGTCGCGCATGATTACGGCGTAGCCGGCACGAGCAGCAACCTGGGCGATTCCGTTTCCCATGGTGCCGGCGCCCACTACGCCGATGATTTCACTCACGATGCTGTAGGCTCCTTAAAACTCAGCGCCAATCCGGAGGCGGCGGTGGCGGGTTGTATTGACCTTCAAGTCGCCGTTGCGAGTCATAGTCCAACTCGCGGTTGGCCCAGGTTTGCCGGCCCGGCGGCAACGCGTAGTTGTTCCGCTCAAAATACTGTTTGCCCGGTTCGCTGAAGAGAAACCAGA
>DASTOZ010000657.1:0-19315 GCA_035762365.1 Pyrinomonadaceae bacterium
TGGTCGATGGATACCGTCCCGTCGCGGAGCGGCTCGTAGAGAAGGTTCGCGACCGCCACCGCATCCTGCACGGCGAGGTTGATCCCCACGCCGCCGATCGGCGACATCGCGTGCGCGGCGTCGCCGATGCACAGCAATCCCTCGCGATACCACGTCGTCAGACGATCGACTGCGACAGTCAACAGTTTCACCTGGTCCCAATCGCGGACTTCCTGAACACGATCGTGGAGGAACGACGCGATGCTCACGAGATCCTGGCGAAACATCTCGAGGCCGCGCTGTTTGAGCGACGCGAAAGTTCCTTTCGGAATGACGAAGCCGCATTGCCAGTAGTCGTCGCGGTTGAGCATCACCATGATCTTGCCGCCCGCGAAACGTCCGATCACTTGCGTTGGATCGTCGGGTTTGCGCGACAAGCGGAACCAGAGAACGTCGATCGGCGCTCCGAGCACTTCGACTTTCAAGCCAGCGCGTTCGCGAACGATCGAGTGACGGCCGTCGGCGCCGACTGTTAAGTGGGCGGAGATGTTTATTGGGCCACCGTTTGTGTTCGCGACGACGCCGGTGATTCGGCCGTTGTCTTTGGTGAGATCGACGACCTCAGTTTCCATCATCAGACGGAAGTTTGGATATGTCTTCGCGTGATCGGCGAGGAAGTCGAGGAAGTCCCACTGCGGCATGAAGACGATGAACTTGCATCGCGTTGGTAAGTGGGAGAAGTCGGCGAGTGGGATGCTGTCGTTGCCGACTTGTCCGGCGAGGCGGTACAGCTTCTGATGCGGGCGTGCGAGAAACTCTTCGAGCAGTCCGAGTTCGTGCATCAGTTCGAGTGTCGACGGATGGATCGTGTCACCGCGAAAATCTCGTAGAAAGTCGGAGTGTTTTTCGAGAACGACGACGTCGACGCCCGCGCGCGCGAGCAGCAGTCCGAGCATCATGCCGGCTGGGCCACCGCCTGCGATACAGCAAGTTGTTTCGGTCAGATTTAACACAAAAGGCACAAAAGAAGGCTCACAAGAGGCACAAAAGAATTAATTAATCAATTAAGGTTCGTCAGCCCGCTTGTTGTGTGCCTTTTGCGGGCTGCGTTTGTGCCTTTTGTGGTTACCTGATCGTCATCAATGCGGCGAACGTCTCAATGCCGTCCCAAAGGTTCTGCAACCGAATGTTCTCGTTCTCCGCGTGCTGATTGTTGTCGTAATTCGCGATCGGCGCCGACACGGTCACGGTGCGCAGGTTCTCGGTGATGATCGAGAGCGGCAGACTGCCACCCGACGTCGGCAACAACACGATCTTGTCAGGCGTGGTCGACTGCACCGCCTCGATAACGGCGACCGAGATCGGCAGATCCATCCGCGTCCGCTCGGCGTTGTAACCGCCGGGCCGAACGTTCACGCGCGCAATCATCGGGTATTGAGCACGCTCAGCGTCACTCGGTTCGCGATCGATCACGTGGTAGCCCTGTTTGCGAATGTGATCGACGAGACGCTGCACCTGCCGATTGTGATCGTTTCCTTTCACGAGCCGCAGATCGAGCACCGCCGTCGCCGTCGTCGGAATAACATTGCGCGCCAGCGCTCCAATGTCGCCACTACCAAACCCATTGATATTCAGAGATGGAACATTGATCAGCTCCATCAACGACTTCCCACCACCTTCGACGCGCTTGAGTCCCAACTGCTTCTTCAACTCGTCATCGTACTTCGGCGCGTCGGCAATCGCCCGTAATTCCGCTTCTCCGAGCGGTTCGACATCGGCATACCACCCGTCGATCGTCACGCGCCCGTCCTGATCTTTCATCGACGCCAGCAGTCGCGCCAACATCATCGCCGGATTCGGCGACCAGTTTCCGTAATGACCACTGTGCAACGGACGCTTCGCAGCATAAACAGTGACATCGACATTCGTGTCGCCGCGTGCGCCAAACACGACCTGCTTCCGACCCGACTGGTGCACTGGCCCATCGCAGATGATCCACGCATCTGCCGCGAGCAGATCCTTGTGCTTACGAATGATCTCGACGAGATGCGGTGAACCCGCCTCTTCCTCGCCTTCAAAGAAAAACCTGATGTTTGAATTGAACGCGACGCCCTTCGACTTCAGCGCCGCGAACGCGGTGAGTATCGCCATCACGCCCGCTTTATCGTCCGAAGCGGAACGCGCGTAGATACGCCACTCCGGATTGATCGGGTTGCTCACCGGCGGGCCGGTGTCCGATACAATCTGTCCGCCGGCTTCGATTGCGGCAGTGCGAAAGACAGGCGCCCAAGGTAACGTCCTGGTCCATTGTTTGGGATCGGTCGGTTGCCCGTCGTAGTGCGCGTAAAAGAGCAGCGTGCGTTGCGCGCCCGGTGTTTTCCACTCGGCGTAAACAGCGGGTGGCGTGTTCGGTGTCTCCGCTTCAAGCAGACGCGGATCGAGGCCGCGCTGCTTCATCATCTCCATGATGCGCTCAGCGTTGCGACGGATGTTCGGGACGTCGCTGGCGACGTTGGGCAGCGAAAGAAACTCGAAATACTCGCGGAGTAATTGTTGTTCGTTGGCGCGGCGGTAGTCGCGGACTTTTTCCTGCGTCGTTTGCGCGAACACAGGAAACGACATAATTAGAAGAAGCAGTAGGGAGCGGATCACACGGCTAGGAGTACCAAATCCGTGTGATCCGTGTCAAAAAATTAATGGCCCTTGATCACGCCACCGTTGTCGATCGCGATGTACATGTCGGGTGAAATCAAACCGAGCCATTGATCGGAGCTCGGCGTCGCGAAAAGCCCCGTGTAGACCATCTCGTTGAATTTGTCGAGGTCGGCGCGGTTCTCGGCTGCCGACATCCACCCGTAGATGACGGGACGCATGATGTACTCGTTGCGCACCGTGTCCAATGCAATCGCCTCCTGAAATCTTCCGATCAGTTGCCCGGTCTGGGAAGTGTCCAACGACCGGTTCTGCCATCGCATTAACGCGATACTTCGTCCGTCCAGTAACGCGTCCGAAAAGTGGCGCGCTGCGATTAGCCTCCATGCCTGTTCGTCAGTGACGCGTCCCAACGCATCGCTCGCGGAGGTGATCGCACGGACGAAAGGTCGTTCGGCTCCCATCTTCGTCGCCGCCGCCGGACCAGTCCTCACAGCGTCGCGCTCTTGAGTAGGCAGCAGGCGCAGGCGGTCGGTGTTGTGGTTGCCGAACTGTTCCGTATCAGCCTTCCAAGCGAGCGCGATCTTGTCGTTTCGCTGGCGGTAGTAGGTGTACAGCGCCACGTTTCTTTCCTGCTCCGTCTTGCCCGCGACTGATTTGACGAGTGTTTCCGCATCGACGAGATTGCGTTGGAATGCCGCTGGTCCATAGAGTCCCGGGATTGCGTCGATCAGTTGACCGTTGGAATCGAGGACGTAGTGAATGCTGTTGCCGGTGATCGTGCTCTCGATCTTGCGGCCGTCGCCGAAGTCGACCGTGATGCGCGGGGCCGGACGCACTGACTTCCAGTGCAACACGAAACGATTGCGCAGGATCTGGCGGATCCGCTCGTTTGGGTAGAGCACGGTGCGGAAGAAGCGGCTGTTTGCGCAACTGAGCTCGTCAGTCAGGTTGCCGAGCAGGCGCAGCGACAAAATCGGTTTGTGACTTTCGCGCGCGACGCGCTTCGCTTCTTCGAAATCGGTGTACCAGTAAAGGTTCGAGATGTAGTTGTTCTTCTGTTGGCCGACGAGATCGAGCGCCTTCGCGATACGTTCCCACTCGGGGCTGGAGCCGATCCATGGTTCGGCGATGTGGCGGTTGATCTGGTCGGAGTACTCGCCCAGGAGCGCTTCCAGACCGGCCGGGCCCATCTGGCGAAGTTCTTCAATTGCGGCGGTCGACTCGGCTGGTTCAGTCGAGACAGCTTTGCGGGCGAGCATTGCCGTGGTCTCGTTTGCGAGTGCAATTTGTGTGGAAAACAGGACGATCAGGAGCAACGAAAGGAAGGAGAACTTTGCGTTCATCGGAACCTCCACCGTGATGCGAATTGTGGGACTAGCCGGGAAGAGTGACCGTTTGACTCTCGGGCTGGCGGCCCGGGTTGTCTCACTTACTCCAGGAAAATTCTACATCGACGATTCGGTAGAACTTCCAGGCGCACTCGCGAGTCTCAATAATGGAAAGAATTCACATCGACCTCTCGCTTGAACCCGGTAAGGACCTTTGCGTGAGTTAAGCGGCGCCGAGCTTTTTGCGGACTTTCAGAGGTAGTTTGTCGTGGACTAGTTGGCGGGCGTTCTTCAGGAGGTCTTTCAGCTCTTTCTGGTTGAGGGCGTCGAGGTATTCGAGGGCGACCCAGTGATAGCGAGCGACGTATGGCGCGGGGATGATGCCCTCGCGCTCGACCAGTTCGGCAAACTTCTCCGGCGTGCACTTGAACGACAGCTTGGTGGGATACTTCACGTCCAACCCCGCCACCGCAAACATCTTGTCGCCGATGCAGAACAGCAGATCGTTGCCCCACTGAACGCGTTCGGTCACATGCGGCAACGATAGGCAATACTTGCGAATCTGTTCGAGGTCCATATGGTTTGTGCTTAGTATTTGGTACTTTGTACTTGGTTTCAGTCAAAGCACAAAGCACAAAGCACAAAGCACAAAGCTCAAAGTTCTACTTCTTCATCAACTCCAAGACAGCGGCCGTCGTAGCTTTAACTCCGGTGCGGAGCGTCGGTTCCGGCACGGGCGCGAAGAGCGCTGAGTGCAGACCCGGAAGCCCGGCGCCTGTCTCGCGATATGCTTTCACCTTTTGCGCATCAGAAGCGCCGAGCCAGATGATCGTAGCGGGGATCTTCTGGTCCAAACTCAAATAACCAAAGTCTTCACTCGCCATCATCGGCGGCATCTTCACAACATTTTCATCCCCGAGCGCTTTTTGCAGCGCAGGCATCAACCGCTCGAGCAGCTTCGGTTCGTTGTAGGTCGACTTCGTTCCTTCACTCACTTTCACGATCGGCGCGCGGTCTTCGGGAATCCCTGCGCTCAACGCCGCGCCCTTCACGATCCGTTCGATAGACGCGAGGATCTTCTGCCGCACGTCTTCCTTGTAAGTCCGCACCGTCAACTGAAGATTCACCTCGTCGGGAATGATGTTGTAACGCGTGCCGCCATGAATCGACCCGACCGTCACCACCGCCGGTTCCAGCGGCGAATTTTCACGGCTCACGATCGTCTGCAAGGCCATCACCACTTGCGCCGCCACTACCACGGGATCTTTCGTCGTTTCCGGCGCTGAACCGTGACCGCCGATACCCCGGATGTTGATGTCGATCGACGTCGCGCTCGCCATCGCATAACCGGGCGTGTAACCGATCTTTCCTGTTTCGATGTCCGGCTTGTCGTGAAGCGCTATCGCGAAGTCGGGTTGCGGAAAACGCGTGTAGAGACTGTCTTTCAACAGTGCGCGCGCGCCGTCACCCGCTTCTTCGCTCGGTTGGCCCAACAGCACGAGCGTGCCTTGCCACTGCGATTTCAGTTCGCTGAGCAACTTCGCGGTCGCCAACAGGCTCGTCATGTGAATGTCGTGCCCGCACGCGTGCATGACGGACACCTCGACGCCAGCATCGTTTTTGACACGCACCTTGCTCGCGTAAGGCAGTCCGGTCTTTTCGTCGACTGGAAGCGCGTCGAGTTCAGTGCGGACGAGCACTGTTGGACCAGTGCCGTTCTTCATCACCGCGATGACGCCATAGCCCGTCCAGGCGGAGCTTTCGTACTTGCCGAGGCGTTCGGTGACGGTGTAACCGAGCTTGCGCAACTCGCCCGCGAAGAATGCCGCCGTCTTCTCTTCGCGATGCGATAGCTCGGGCGCCGCGTGGAGCATTTTGTACGTAGACAACATCGACGCCATGTCGCGTTCGATCATGGCGTCGATGGAAAGCTGTTGGGCGTTGATGGTTAACGGCAGCAGGAGGCAAAGCAGCAGGGAAGCTTTTCGCATTGCCGGAGTATACAGTGGAAGACTCGCGCGAGACACACGCCAAACATATGAAAACGAACACGCATGTTTTCGAACAGGGATGTTTTTAGCTCTCGCCCGTTGGCTGCGTGAGACTGAACCAGTTGCCGGAGTTGTCGCGGAAGACGGCTTCGATGCCGTACGGGCGCTCGGCGGGTTCGGAAACGAATTGCACGCCTTTCGCTTTCATCTCCTCGTAAGTGCCGCGGCAGTCGTTAGTGTTGAAGACGCCTGCGCCGAGCACGCCTTTGTCCAAGAGTGCACGGACTGTTTTGGAAGTCTCCTCGTCCATCAGCATGCCCGGTTTCGGTTCCATCAGGATGATTTCGAAGTCGGGTTGGTCGTTGGTGCACATCGTTAGCCAGCGGAAGTCGGGGCCGACCATGGCGTCGGTGTGTACGCGAAAGCCGAGCTTGTCGCGATAGAACTCGAGGGCGTCGTTCTGGTTGGTCACGAAAATGGTTGCGTGAGACATTCTTTGGATCATGTGTTCTCCTCCTTGAGGACACAATAATCAGATCCGACTTCTAACGCTTCTTGGAAATTGCTTTTTAAACGAAACGCGGATCACACCGATTCGAGCTTGTACATCACGAGGAAGCAGCCGGGGACCTGGCGTTTCGAGGCTTCGGTTTCGCGGGCTTTTTCGCGGTAGGTGATCGGGGCGTGACCGACACACTTGTGAAAGAGACTGCTGAACGATCCCAAACTCTGAAACCCAACCTCAAAACAAACATCCGTCACCCGCACATCGTCTTCAGCGCGCAACAACTCTTTCGCTTTCTCGATGCGCCGCTCGATCAGGTACTGGTGCGGAGTTTTGTTGAAGGCCTGCCGGAAAAGACGCAGAAAGTGATAGCGCGAGAAGCAGGCCTTTTCGGAGATCTGGTCCAGACTGAGCGGATGGTCGTAGCAGTGATCGATAAAGTCACGTGCCCGCGCAAGCCGCTCAAGTGTCTCGACGTCCGGCAACATAGTGGCGGAGTTTATAACGAATTTTATAAATCTTCCATTGGCTTCGCGCTAGCGCTTGCGAGAGGTCAATGGAAAGAGAACCTACGGCTTCGGCGGCAACGGTTTTTGCAGCGCCGCGGCGATAAACTCAGTCATCCCCGCATCGCTACCGTCATGCCGAAACTTGTAGTAGTTCGACAACGCCGTCATCCACTCCTTGCGACTCTGCTCCGTCTTCGGATCTGTGCCCGCGGCGGCAATCGCGCGCGCGTACGCATCGATGATGCGGTCAATCAGCACGTTCAACTTGTCAAGCGCAGCTTTGCTGGCCGGCGTCTCGGGCTTGTCGGCGAAGTCCTTCTGGTATGCGGCCGCCGCGGTCTTGTACGGACCTGATTCGTAAGCGACGGCGAGGAAGTAGTAGGTTGACGGGGTCTTCTTGATCTCGCTGTCGTACTGAGCGGCCTTTAACAGATGATCGATTGACTTATTCGGATCGGTCTTCAGGGTCAGAAAGCCGACGGCGTAGTTGAGATAAGCAAGCGTGTCGTCCTTGCCTTTGAACGGGGCCCATTCGCTCGGCGTTTTCCCGGCTTCGATCGCCGCGATTGCCTTGGTCGCGTAACCGAGCGCCTCGGCGTTGTGTGTTTCGTTCTTCGCGGAAGCGGCGAGATATCCGGCATAACCGAGATCGATCTGCGCGCGCAGGTAATTAGGGTCGTCCGCGAGGATCTTCGCCCCCGTCTTGTAAGCCTCGTCAAACTTCTTCTCGTTTATCAGACCGGGCAGGTTGTCTTTGCGCAGGTCACTCTCATACGCCGCGACCCACTTCGTGAGGTAGTCGATGTACTGGTCTTTGTCCTTCGTATACTTTTTCAGGTAATCCTGCGCGGCTTGATACGCGACGCCCGGATTCGGCACGCGATTGTCGACGAACCGCTTGTAAATATCGATCTTCGCCTGGTCGTCAGTCTCCTGCGCGACTCCGACCGGACCAAACGCCGCTAATGAAACCGCCAGAAACGCGGCTGTCAGTAAACTCTTTGTCAATAACATCATCGAACTATCCTCCGCTGCTGCTCTCCGACCGTTTCGGTCGCCCCTTAGACGCCTGACGAGCCGTTAAAGGTTTTATCCGGGTGAGGTTATAATCGGGCCGCACCATAATAATTAATGATCGCGACAAACCAAAGTGACTGAAAACATCAAATTCACGGGACGCATTCTATTCTTAACCGAAGACACGGAGTTGATCCGCCAGCAGCTCGCTGCGAAGGGCGAAGCAGCCGCCGCGCTTGAATCGCAGTTGGCTGCGCGTCTGAGAAACGACGACCTGCCGCTGATGAGCAACATCTCGACTGACGAGATCACGCCGGGTTGGGTCTGTTTCTATTACGACGAGACGCTCGGGCAGTACGTCTATGTCGGCATGCGCGAAGGCGCCGTGCAGAAAGATGAAGTGAAGAATGGCGGCTTTGCGGTCGTGGTGTCCGGGCTTTCGAAGGGCTGCGGCTCGTCGCGCGAGACTGCGCCGTATGCGGAGAAGGCCGCGGGGATTCGCCTGGTCATCGCGAAGAGCATCGAGAAGATCTACGGGCAGAACTCGCAGAACATCGGGCTGCTCACGTCGACCGACTTTGGTTTGATCGACCGCATTCGAAACGGTGAAGAGATTCCACTGACCGAGTTTACGAAAGGACTCGATCCGATCTCGCAGGACATCGTCACGCACGGCGGACTCTTCAACTACAACAAAGCTCGACTAGCCGGACGCGTGTCGCCGCCGCCGATTGAAACGCAACCGCGCCCGATGACGATCGTGGAAAAGATCATCGCGCGCCATGCGTTTGTGACTGCGGGAAAGATCGGCGTCCCGGCCGTCAAACCCGGCGACGCGTTGTTTGCTGTCGCCGACGTGCGGTTTTCGCATGAATACGTGACGCCGATGGCAGAGTCGTTGTTCAAGCAGGCCTTGGGAGCGGAGGCGCGTGTCTCCGAGCCGGAGTCGGTGTTTGCGTTTCGCGATCACCTGACGTTTCTCGGCCGCGTGATGTCGCCAAAGCACCGGCAAATGGGGTTGCTGGAAAAGGCCGAAGGGCTCGCGACCACGCAGGAGAGTTTTACCAGTCAGCAGCGAATCAAACTTTACGGTGAGAATCCCGAAGGCGGTTCGGAAGCGATCTGTCACAACGCTGTCGTCGAAGATCTCGCATTGCCGGGACAGATCGTTATCGGCACTGACTCGCACACCTGCATGGCCGGTGTGCTCGGATGTTTCGCGTTCGGCGTCGGTTCGACTGACATGGCCAACGCCTGGTACACGAAAGACATTCGCATTCGGGTGCCGGAAACTGTGCGTTACGTGTTGAAGGGTCGCAAACGAGCCGACGTCGCCGCGAAGGACGTGATGCTCGTGATCCTCGCGACCGAGTACATGAAGACGAGCAAAGGTATCGGGAAGGTGCTCGAGTTTGCCGGTGATGATTTGCAGAACTGGCCGATGGACGAACGAGCGACGTTGACGAACATGGCCGTCGAAGCGGGTGGCACGACCGGAATCATCGAGCCTGACGAACAGACGCTCGAATACATTGTTCGCACGCGCGATCTCGATCCGGAAGAAGTGCGTCGCGGGTTTACGTTTAGCGACCCGGATGCCGAGTATGCCGCAGTGTTCGAGATCGATCTCGACGAAATTCGTCCGATGGTCGCTACGCCGGGCGATCCGCGTAACGGTATTCCGATCGATTCGTTAACGGAAGAGGTGCGGATCGATGCTGCTTACGGTGGTTCGTGTACGGGCGGCAAGATGGCCGACATGGACATGTACGCCGCAGTGCTCGCGAATGCGCTGGCTGATGGAAAGCGCGTCGCCGAGGGCGTGCATCTGTACATTCAGTTTGGCTCGCAGAAGATCAAGCAGTACGCGCGGAGCAAGGGTTATATCGAGATCTTCGAACGCGCCGGGGCCGAACTGATCGATCCTTCGTGCGGCGCCTGTATCAACGCTGGCCCGGGCGCATCGCCGTCTGCTGAGACGGTCACGGTTAGCGCCCAAAACCGAAACTTCCCCGGCCGCAGCGGCCCCGGAAAACTCTACCTCGCCTCCCCCTACGTCGTCGCCGCCTCAGCAATCGCGGGCAAGATCGTCGAACCCGCCGAGTTTCTTCAACGCTTCGTTGCTCAAGATTCTGAAAGACCGCCTACGGCAGTGGGCGGATAGTTATTTCCGACCTATGAACCGCAACGCCCGAGTTCTTCGAATCCTACCAACGGCAGTTGGTGGATCGTTCATTTCCGGCCTGACAGAAGTAGGAGTTGAAGTATCCCCCAACTTTCGTTGGTGGGATTGGCTGGGAGTTGAGCGCGCGTGTGTAGGCAGCAGTTGAAGTTATCCACCCACTAACGTGGGGTGGGATTCACTCGGTACAATCGATCCGCCCACTAACGTGGGGGATTCGGTTGAAAACGCGTAACCGAAAGCCCACCCTGTCACAAAAACCTGAAACCTTTCCGCGGCGCGGCTCACTAACCTAGCGAGACATGATGAAAAGGCTGACGGTCGACGAACTGAATCTTGAAGGTCAGCCTGGCGCGTTCGCGGGAACTCTGATGAATAGTTCAGCCGACCTGGTTACTCGCGTGTGCCAGGGCGACTGCGAGGCCTTTCGTCTGATTTTTGAAAGGTATTCGCGACCCGTTATCAGCTTCATCTTCGACATGGTCAACGACCGCACGCTCGCGGAAGAGTTGACGCAGGAGACTTTTGTCCGCGCCTATCGCGCCATGCGCACCATGCGCAAGGACACAAAGCTCTCCACCTGGTTGTTTGGCATCGCGCGAAACGTGGCCCGCGAATCACTGCGCGCGCGTGCCCGCGCCAACAGCCATGTGGATCTCGCGGATAAGTCAGTCATGGATTTGAGCGATAACAAACCGGCGCCGGTCGACGGCTTGCTCAACAAGGAGCTGAACCAGTTGATTCGCCGCGCGATCGCGACGCTCGACGAAGACAAGCGGCTGGTGTTCACGTTGAAGGTGCTGCACCAGTGCAGTTACGAAGAGATCGCGGACATCACTGGTTACTCGATCGCGAAGTTGAAAACGGACTTGCACCGCGCGCGAGCGGAGATGCGACGACGGATCGGTTCGTATGCGGGAGTTGGTTATGAAGTTTAAAGACAACCTGGAACTACTCGAAGAATATCTTGACGGTGACCCTGGCGCCGAGGAGGAGCTCTTCGCGCGCTACGACCGCGAGATTGAAGTGTCGCCCGCCGTTTGGGCCGGGATCGAAGAACGGATTGTTCCAGCGGCTGCGACCTCGAACGGTTGGTGGATGAAGATCGCTGCGGTACTGATTCTTTCAATCGGGCTTGGATCTGTGTACCTGCTTACGAGAGAAGAGAAAACGATTCCGCCCGTGGAACTCGATCAAGTGTTCGCAAGGCTCGATTTACCGAAACCCCCGGAACAGCCGGAGCAAACACGAATTACACGAACTAAAAAACCAACCACTCCGAAGCGCGATAATCCCGGCGTCGTCTCGTCAGATCTCGCGTATCTCGATCTCGACGATCAAGACACGGTAAATCACCTCGAACAAACCCAGAACCTGCTGCGCTCGATCCGAAACGTCACCGTCTCTGACGGCGACGAGGAAATTGACGTCACTTACGACAAGGCCCTGTCTCAGCGACTGCTCAACGAAAACGTCGTGCTGCGCCGGGACGCCGAGATGAAGGCGAAGTTCCCAACCAAGACACTGCTCGCCGATCTCGAACCCTTGTTGATCGATATTGCAAATCTTCCGGATCACGCCCGACCGGAAGAAGTGCGGGCAATTAAAGAGCGGGTGGATAAAACGGAGATCGTCGCGGCGTTGATCGAGTATCGCGACCGAGGCACGAACAACCGTTAACGAGCATCAATCCGCAAATCGTTAACAGAAACAGAGGCTACGAAATGTCGAACCAGTTTTCACGCACTACTCTCATGCTCCCACTCGCGTTCCTCCTCATTGTCGTCGTCAGCCCGGCTATGGCCCAACAGCGACGCGGGTCGGCGAATGCGTTTGCGCCGCAATCGTCAACTGAATCGTCAGCGGCCGTCTTTCGCGCCGCGCGCGATCTAATCACGGACGGCGAATGGGCCAAAGCGCAGGACAAGTTCAGCGAATACGTCAGCAAGTTTCCGAACGAAAAGAACCTCGACGCCGCGCTCTACTGGCTCGCCTATTCGCAATACAAGCTTTCGAAGTATCAGCAATGCCGCGAGACAGCCAACAGGCTGTTCGAGAAGTATCAAAACTCAGCCTGGCTCGACGATGCGCGGTTATTGTTGGCCCAGATTCCCGGCGCAGTGGACTTCACCGTCCCAGGCGTTGTTTCGACCGCCCCCGCCATGGCACTCCCCGCAATATCGGCGGACGAAGTTCTCATCGCGCCGAGAGCCATCACTCCGGTCGCTCCCGGTGTCGCTAACATCTATGCTCCCGCTCGTGCAGCCACTGCCATCGACCCCACCGGGCCGTGGCCTGCTCAAATTGCCGGAAGCGCCTACATCGCGGATATTGATGCTCTCGCGAGCGGCATCTCGGAAACCGACGACGATCCATGCGAGTTCAAGATCGTCGTGCTTCAGGCGTTGTTTCAAACGGACGTGCAACGCGGAATCCTCGCCGCCACTGAATGGCTGAAGCCTGGTTCGACGCAGACAGTGCGTTGCAAGAGCGCGGCGTTGACGTTGTTGGGCCGACATGGCGGCAAAGCTTCTACGCCCGTGATTCTTGGTCTCGCGCGCAGCGAACCCGATGTGAAGTTGCGCGCCCGCGCGATCTCGACACTCGGCGCGACAAACGACGACAGCGTGATCGATCCGTTGCGCGAGTTTGCGTTGAACTCGACCGACAACGAGATCGTCGAAGCATCGCTGTACGCGTTGAGTCGTCACAGCAACGAGCGCGTGATCGGCGTGCTCACCGACATCGCGACGAGCGGCAAGACTACAGCGCAACGAAAGATGGCGATCGGAAGTATCGCGCGTCGCCCGGGTGATTCGGCAGTCGACGCGCTGTTCAAGATTTACGATGCGGACCAGTCGGTGGAGATTCGAAAGTCGGTCATCGCCGGTTTTGCGAATCGTCAGAGCGAGCGTGCCGGGGAGAAACTCTTCGAGATCGCGCGCAGCTCCGACAACATCGAGTTGCGCCAGGCGGCTATCGCCTACATTCCGCGACGCGGAGGCGACAAGCCGATCGATTTTCTCATCAGCCTCTACGACACCGAGAAGAATGAGGTGGTAAAAGATCAGATCCTCAATGCATTTGGCTCCGGGACCGCGATTATGCGTCCGCCGAGGGTCGCGAGCGGGCAGAGCAGTCCTGACGTCATATACACGCCGGGCGTCCGCAACGGAAGGAGTCCCGTGGCCGAAAAGAAAGTGGTCCGGAAACTGATCGACATTGCGAAGAACCCGCAGGAGTCGATGACGCGCCGCAAACGCGCGATCGGTTGGTTGAGCCGCAGCAACGATCCTGAGGTGCAGCAGTTTCTCGAGGGCTTGCTAAGACAATGAGCGTCCGAACGAGGGGCATCGCCCCAAGTAATTTCAACGCGTGCCGGCGAGGCATAGCCTTCGCCGCACATCAGGCGGCAAAGCCGATGCGAACAGGCATGTTAAATCTCGTCCGAAGGGGACTGGCGAAGCCTCTGCAACTGGCGCTCTTGTTAATGCTTTGCGGTTGTGCGGCGTTTGCACAAACAAGGAGCTTCACGCCGGTCGAAGGCGCGAACCTCAAGGCAAAGATCGACGGCGCGATCGTCGCGGGTAAAGCGAGTGCCCCGAATGGGCGCTTCTGGATCGGGTACCAGTTTGAAGTCAGACCCGGCGTCGGGGTCGATTTCGAAGTTGTCGACAGCGCCGGCGGTGTTTATATGTCGATGGACGGTACGTCGATCATGTTCGATCCTCGCCACGAGACGCGCGAACTCGGTTTGTTCTTTTTATACGACACGGCACGCGAGGCGTTCACGCGCGCTGAAGTTTACAACCTTCAACGCAAGCATGAATTCAGCGGTTACCAGGTTTACTGGGCGGGTCGTGTTACGAATGAAGAAAGTTTGAATTACCTGAAGTCGATCGTCGACTCTACCGACGTGCAGATGAATCGCCTCGCCGAACGCGCAACGTTCGCAATCGCGCTGCACGACGACGCACGCGTCGACACGATCCTGACGGAAATGGTTCGCAAGCCGGTCAGTGATACGATGCGCTCCCGCGCCATCTACTGGCTCGGCAACACGGGCGAAACGGCGGCGAAGAACGGGCTGTTCGCCGAGATCGTGCGTAACACGCAGGAAAACAACGACGCTCGTTTGAGTGCGATGTCTGCGCTCGGGATGAGCCGCTCGCCGGGGGCGTTGTCGTTGTTGCAGAACCTCTTTGAAACGATGACGACCCGCGAACTCAAACGACGCGCGCTCCATGGCATCGCGCGCAACGATAACACTGACGCCGCCGCGACGTACCTGATTCGCGTTGCCGAAACTGACAAGGACATCGAGTTGCGCAAAAGCGCGATTGCAGGTCTCGGGCGGATAGCAGGTCAGAAGAGTCTCGGTGCGTTGACCGGAACTGTCGATGGCGATGCCGACGTCGAGATTCAGAAGCAGGCGGTGGTCGCGATTGGCCGCCGTCCGAAAGACGAAGCGATTCCGATTCTGATTCGCACCGCGCGCAGTCATCCGAAGATGCCCGTGCGCAAAACGGCGATTCAGGTGCTCGGCCAGACGGGCGACGAACGTGCCGTCGCGTTTTTTAGAGAACTTCTCAGCAAGTAATAGGCATTTCCAATTCCGGCGCGATTCGACGGAACCCGCGGCCGGAAAGGGCGTTTTATAAATCGGCAATCGCCGATCGCAAATTGACAATGGTTCGCGTTGCTCCCGCTGCCAAAGAAAATTCAAGGGAGGGTTAACCTATGAGTAGCCCATCGGGTTGGGAGAGCGAAACGAAACCCGTGTCGCACGAGGCGTCGCCCAGAACGTCTGAAGTCACAGCGCACACCCTGAACAGCCTCAGAGAAGCCGCCCTGACCGTGCTTCGTGAAGTCGATTCACTGACCAGTCGCCAACCGAGCACCCCGGCGTCGACGTTCGGGTTGCAGGAGGAAGTTCAGCGCTACGAGATCGAGCTGATCAAGAGCGCACTGCAACGGACTCGCGGCAATCAACGCCGCGCGGCGAAGTTGCTGGGCGTGAAAGTCACGACGCTGAACTGCAAGATCAAACGCTTCGGCATTTCAGTCCACGAGGACGCCGATTTCAGCGTGGTTGCGTGAACTTTCTTGTATTTGCGATCCGGCAGAGATCCTTCCGACGACCAGTCGAGAGGCTCAATATAAATTTCTTTTAACGATGTGAGGTTCGCCAGAGGCCTTGCTGGGTTACGAGCGAGAGGTCGGTAACACGGATTCATTTCAGTCGGACCCGCGCCTTGTTGCTGGTTTGTCCGTGGAGTGAGACCGTGAACAACACGGATTGATTTGCAGGCAGACCAGGGTGCAACCGCACCACGACCTGCGACACGCCGGGAGCGCCCGGCAGGGCGCCTACAAACTCTACGAACAGCGGATAAACCAGCATATTCACGTCCTGCGCTTGCGCTGTCACCGCCGAAATGTTTTCACCCGGCAACAATTCAAGATTCGTTACGAAAAGGCTCAACCTCGTTTGCTGATCGGTTCCTGCCGTGAAGTTCAGCAGGTTCACTAGCGCAAACGGATCGCGCAACATCGTCGGCGAATCGAGCGCGACCGCGACGTCGCTGTTTTCTTCCGTCGCAATGACGGGCGCCGGAACCTGCGGCGGTGTGAACCGCACTCTGAACACCGCGCCCGATCCGATCGAGAGATAGTAAAGACTTCCGTCTGCGCCTACTTGCAAATCGACCGGCTGGGAAATCCCACTCGCAAACTCCGACGCCGTTCCCGTCGCCGGATCGAAAACACGAATCCACCCGCTGCACAAATCCGCGAAGAAGTATTTACCCACGAAACTCGATGGAAACTGCACCACCGGCGGATTGTAAAAAGCGCCGCCGGCGATCGCGCATCCGGTTGTTGCGCTGAACCCGTGGCCGTAGGCAAACAACGGTGAACGAAAGTTGGGGTTTGTCGTCGGTCCTTCCGTCACCGGCCAGCCGTAATTGGAACCGGCGATGCCGTCGTTGATCTCTTCCCAGGTGTTCTGGCCGACGTCGTTGATGAACATCCGTCCCGTGCCTGGTTGAAAGGCGAACGTAAACGGATTGCGCAAGCCGAGCGCCCAGATGGAACGATTGTTTCCGGCCGCCTGGTTGAAAAACGGATTGTCGGTGGGGATTGATCCGTCCGAGTTGATACGGAGGATCTTGCCGAGCATGTTGCTGAGGGTTTGCGAGTTTGACGGCGTGGCGTTCTCGCCGGTCGCGATGTAGAGCTTGCCGTCTGGTCCGAAATGGATCGCGCCGCCGTTGTGGTTTGAAGCGAGTGTCAGTGGATTGAGCTCGAGAAGGATCGTTTCGCTTCCGGGTACGGCAACGTCGCCGTTCGCGGTGAAGCGGCTGACTCGATTGTGCCGCGGTTCGATCGGCACGGTGTAATAGACGTAGACGAAATTGTTGCTGGCGAAATTCGGATCGAAAGCGACGCCGAGCAGGCCACGCTCGCCCGCCGGGTCGACTGTAAGCGTGACGAAAGGCGCCGGCAGCAGCGCGCCGTTCTTGATCACGCGCAGCGCTCCGCCCTGTTGGCAAACAAAGATGCGGCCATCGGGCGCGATCGCCATCGCCGTCGGGCTCGATAGTCCGGAGATCTGCGTTTCAGTGAAGTTCGTTGGGAGGGTTGCGAACAACAAAAACAAAAAGCCAAGGATGTTCACGACCCACAGATTACAGGATCTGAGAAGACACAACTATTCACAAAATTCTTGTTTTCTACGCTTCTACTCAACGCCCGGAGCGAAGTAGGAGCGACGGCCGAGGATGTTGTATTCCGGGTGGCCTTTGACTTCGAAAGTGATGCGGCGGCGTTTGCCGTCGCGTTCTTTGTTCGTTGGGTAGTAGCCGACAATGTAGCGCTGGCTGATGTCGGAAAGTATGCGCGTGTAGATGCCTTGCGCCTGCGCCGGCTGCTCGAGAAACTCCGTCCAGCCGCCACTCAACGGCGCAACAGCCGCCAGCGCCTCCTGCAGCTTCGCGTTCTCCTCGGCTCGCATCTGTAACACCTGCATCGGCACCACTCTCTTGCGCGCGTCCTGCCGCGCGATGAACGCTTCTCGCGCTTTCTTGCTCAACGTCGGCAGCATCTCGTTGATTGCCCGTTCATCTTCAGCCATCACAGTCGCCAACTGCTGTTGCGGGGTGAGTCCGATCAGCTTCGCGCCGGGCACGACGGTGTAGATTGTCGCGCGCGATTTCTCGACGGCACGATATACGTCTTCAAGGCTAAACTCGGTCATGCTACTGCGCTGAAGTTGTCGTCGTTGCTCGATCTGGTTCTGAACGACCGCGACCATTTGCGGCGGCAGATCCGGAGGCACCATCGGAACGATGATCGAGTTGCGCAGGTACTCAGCTTCGTCGCCATCCGTTTGAAAGACGATGATTGGACGTTGGTCCTCGTCGTCGAACGCTTCCTTCAGCGTGGCCAGCAACGCGCTGTATTGCGCGCTTTTGCCAAACTGTCTTCGCGTGCCGCCGATTCCGAGAAAACCTTCGTTACCTCTGCTCTTTTCGAGCAGCGTGTTCAGCTTCTTCTTGAGTTCGCGCTTGTCGTTCGTGAAATCGCAGAGCACTTCGACGTCGTCGGTGACGATCGCCATGCGGTCGAGTGGTCCAAGCTTATCGACCAGCACGCTCGCTGCTTCGACGCTGTCCTTGATGTACGGAAACTGGCTGCCGCTATAGTCGATGATCAGCACGATCGAGCGCGGCAAACTGCGATTGTCGCCGAGTAGAAAGTGACCCACCTGTTGCGGTGCGCCTTCTTCCGTGATCAGGAAGTCTGACTGTGTGAGTCCCTGGACTGGGCGGCCCTGTTTGTCGAGAACGAGCAGTTCGGATGAGACGAGCGCCGTTTCGATCCTGATGACCTCGTCATCATCGGCGGATCTTGTGCCTGTCTCCGTAGTCTGGTTTTTCTGCGCGTCCCATTTGAGTTTCTTGAGACTGGAACCAAAATCCTTGAGCTTAGGCTTCTCCCGGGTCTGAGCGAACGCCAGACCAGGGAGAAGCAAGAGAACACTGATTACAACCCGGATCATTACTAATTTGAAGCCGGTCGCTTGCCCCAGGTTGGCGGCGGCGGCTCGTTAGGCGAACGATTCACCGGCTTCTCTTTCAACATCCGCATCGCTTCCTGCACCGCGCGTTCGAGCTGCGGGTCGCGTCCGGCGATTACGTCTTTCGGCCAGTTCTCGACGTCGATGTCGGGCCCCACGCCCTCGTTCTCGACCGCCCACTTGTTATCGCGCGTGAAGAAACCGCCGCGCGGCGCGATCATCGAACCACCGTCGACAAACGGCGGCGTGTCGGCAGTGTGGACCAACCCGCCCCAGGTTCGTTTGCCCACCAGCGGCCCAATCTTTCGTCGCTTGAACATGTACGGCATCAAGTCTCCACCTGAGCCCGCCATCTCGTTGATGATCATCACCTTCGGTCCCCAGATTCCGGCCGCCGGACTGGTGAACGGATAACGATCGCCGGCGACATTGTTGAAGTAGCCGTCGAAGTCGCGTTGCAGCACGTCGATTATGTAATCAGCCGCGGAACCGCCGCCGTTGAAACGTTCGTCGACGATCACGCCCTTCTTGTCCTGTTGCGAGAAGTAGTAGCGATTGAAACTCGTGTAACCCGGCTGTCCGGTGTTCGGCAGATACACGTACGCGAGTTGTCCGTCAGACATCTTCTCGACGAGTCGTCGATTCGATTCGACCCACGCGCGTCCGCGCAACGCTGCTTCGCTCGCGACTGGAATCACCGTCACGGTGCGCGCGCCTTCCATCACTGGTTGCGAGTTGACCGTGAGCGTAGTCTGACGGTTCGCGGTCCCATCAAGCAGGCGATGAATGTTGTCAGGCGCGCGAAGTTCGATGCCGTTGATCGCGAGAATGTAATCGCCGGGGTTGACGTTCGCTCCCGGCGTCGCGAGCGGCGAACGAAGATCGGGATTCCAACTCTCGTTGTCGTAGATGCGTGTGACTTTGTACCGGCCATTCTCGATTGCAAAGTCAGCGCCGAGCAGACCGCCGGCCTGCTGCGGCACGCTCGGCATATCGCCGCCACGAACGTACGAATGTCCGATGGCGATCTCCGCGCCCATCATGTCGAGCAGGTAATTCAGATCGGCTC